>CAMPIQ010000095.1 GCA_946886475.1 uncultured Chitinophagales bacterium
ACAGGGCTATACACATAAATTATGATCTCCGTTTTGGGATTGATGGATTTGATTTCTTTTATAAATTCAATATCCTGTTCAATCTGCTGCATTGCCTTTTCGGGTGTGTCGGCAGGCGTACCCAAAACAAAAGAATATTCAGGAATAATATCATGCCTGGCCATCCGGGCAGCAAATGAACGGATCTGGTCAGCAGATTGGGTTCCGCCTTTATCCATTTTCTTTAATATTTCATCATTACCGGTTTCAGCACCGAAAAAGATCATCCTGCATCCTGAATCGCGCATGATGTTTAAGGATTCGTCTGAATATTTATTGATGGTGTCTATCCTCCCTTCACCCCACCATACCATATTCTCCTTTTTGATAAGATTTGAAAATTCAACCGTTCTTTTTTCCGAAACAAAAAAATTGTTATCGTGAAACTCAATGGCATTGCCACCATAATTATCCTTCAAAAATTTAATATCCTTATACACAAGGTCTGCGGATCTGGCTTTCCATCGTGCATTGTAAATGGGCACAACAGCGCAGAACGAACAGGTGAACGGACAGCCAATACTGGAATGATAGGCTATGGTCCTTGTTCCCAGGTAGGTTTTGCCCAGGTAACGCTGAAGAGGGTAAAATGAATTTAACCGGTGGTAGGGCAATGGCGGTAATTCGTCCTGGTTTAATAATTCTTCTTTGGTAGTGCGGATGATCTGTCCATCCTTTTTATAAATCAGGTTCCGGATAAGGGAATAGTCTTTATTATTCTCCAGCGCATCAATTAATTCAGGAAAACATTTATCGCCGGGACCATTCACCACAAAATCAACAAAACCTGAATTCAAAACGGTTGACGACTGGTTGGATGCAAAATATCCACCCCAGATGATCCTGATATCCGGATACTTTTCCCGGATATTCTTTGAAATGGGAATGCTCTGTTTCAACTGGGGCCCGGGCATGGATGTGCATCCAAAGAACCGCACCTTTCCCGATGAAAGCAATGAATCTATTTTAACCCAGGGGTCTGTTTCCATATTGCCATCCACGATTACATATTCATATTTACCTTCCACCGAAGCGGCTATGCTTAAAATGGAATTGGGAATACGTGGTTTGGAATTGGCGCTTCTGGGATTAAAAAGAAGAATGCTCATTACTAAAGTTAAGATTTTGAAGGCGTTAATAAATACGTTCAGCGTAAAAGATAGTTGCCCGGCCTCCCCGATCTGAATTGCCAGGTGGCCAGGCAATTATGAACGTGCTTCAATACCGGCAACCGGTCTACATTTTTCTGTTCGTGCACAATTGAAAACTGGAGGATCCTGTGAATACCATGAATAAAACTGCCCGTTAATTTCAATTCCCTGTATGCAACCAGGTGCTTTGGCAGCGGAAGATTAAAATGAATTGAATTTCCCGCATCAAAATCAAAAGACGATCTTTCTTTCATCTCCTTCATATGATTGCTGCCAAGTGCATACACGTTTTTATAGCTCTCCGGCGCAACATCAGAAAGTACAAGAGTTTTATTTTCCATTACCTGGCGGCAGGCCTTTCCTTCATGTCTCAATGAGATAATATATTGATCACCTGACTTACCATGCAGATCAGTGGGAAAAAGGTTGAACACCTGATCATTTCCTGTTGTGATAAGAGAGATCTTCCTTGGAATGGAATAGGCGATCTGCACCTGTTTGTACAGATTCCCTTCCAGGTAAACATTTCCAGGTCTTTTGCCAATTATATGATTATTCAGTGCAATTACCTGCTGGTAAAATCCGGGAATAAAATGATGCTCTCCCAGCACACCTTCATAAAACAACACCGAACTTTCGTCTTGTGTTGAAGGAATTTTTTTGAGATGGAGCATCGCAATGGCATCCTTTTTAGAAAAAACAGCGTTTTGATCTATGTGCCACTTCGTGAAAACAAGCTGAAGGTTTTCTTTAGCTGAGGTGGAAAGATCATGGGAAGAAATGGCAAATACAACCGGGTTGTAGCCTACAAAACAATGAAGCTTTGTAATATCTTTAATAGGTTTTCCGTCAGAAAGAATATATACCTGCAGCGTGTCCGAATGATCATTCCCTGCCAGACACAGATATTCCTGGCGATAATGAAGTCCATTGAATCTGGTTAGAACCTTTTGCAGCAGGCGCATAACTAAAACTAATAAATATTAAAATCCGGATGACAGCTAATGGCATCAATATCAAAATACGAAGAAAGCTGAACCAGGTTGGCCGTGACCTTGGCTGGAAAATAGGCTGGGGTAAAAACAGGTTAGAACATTCCAGCGGATCAAGGATACTGGTTTACCACGGCATATGTTTAAAAGATCCTTTTCAATTCAATACGCTTTTTGTTGCATTGAAAACTTTTGAAAAACAACTTCAGTTTTATAAAAAATATTTTCAGATCGTTTCTCTGGATGATTATTATCAGGGAAACTTCAGCAAGGACAGGTATACCATTGTTCTGAGTTTTGATGACGGCTTTGCCAATAATTATAAATATGTTTTACCTCTTCTTGAAAAGTACCAGGTGCCGGCCAGTTTCTTTATTACTGCCATTCGCGAAAGCGGATATGATTTCCTGTGGAATGATCTGTTAAGCATAGCCGGAAAATACGGACCTTCAGAATGTACTTTCCGTGATGAAAATTTTACCAGGAACAGGCATGGCAGGTACATTTCCAACCATTCAGGGTTGGGTATGGCTGACCGGCTTCGCCTGGAAGGTTTTGAAGCAAAAGAAGAAATGATGAAATATTTTGAAAGATTTTTTTCTTTAAAAAAGCAGGTGCATGAGGATTACTGGAAACAAATGACCGTTGATGAGATAAGAACTATGTCTGAAAGTAAATGGGTCACCATTGGAAGCCATAGTTATTACCACAATGATCTTGCAAATCTGTCTGCTGAAGAGATAAGGGATGACCTGACCAGGTCCAGATCATTTCTGGAAAATATTACGGGAAAGGAGGTCAGATCGCTTGCATTTCCTTACGGATCTTATTCCCCGCAAACGATCATAGAAGCAAACATGACAGGCTATACCCGGCTTCTCGCCACCAGTTTTATCAACAACAGCGACCGTACCAATCCTTCTTTAAGAGAAAGACTTACGGTCAATCCATTTATTTCACCTGTTAATCAAATGCACGCCAGCATATCCGGGAATTATGATTGAAGCAATAACAAAGGAATACACCGTCACCCGACTGGATAAAAACAACCTGATGGATTTGGCAAGGCTCCATGCAGAAGTATACGATCTGCCGGTGAATGAAGATCTCTTTTATAAAAAATATGATACAGCATATACAGGCATCCGGGATATTGGATTCATTGCTTATAACCAGGATCAGGTTCCAGTTGCCTATTATGGTGTTATACCCTGTTTTTTGAAATATGGAGATAACCTGATGCTTTCAGCCCAGTCAGCAGATACCATGACGCATCCGCAATACAGGTACAAGGGCATGTTCGTAGAACTTTCCAAAATGACCTTTGAACTTTGTATTCAATCGGGAATAAAACTGGTATTTGGTTTCCCAAATCAGAATTCCTATCATGGTGCGGTAAACAAACTGGGATGGCAGTTGATGCACCGGATGGATTGCTTTATAATAAATGTAAACAGTTTACCACTTGAGAAAGTGTCACTGAAGGCAGGATTTCTCGGGAATATCTACAAATCCTACACCAGTGCGCTGTTGAAATCATATCTAACCGGCTTAAAGGGAATTGAAAGTTCAGCGCTTTCAGAAGGATTTGGTGGTGTACACCGCAGCACCGGGTACCTGAATAACAGAACCTACAATGAAACAAAAGTTATTTCAATAGATGATGTAAATATATGGATACACACAAGGCAGGGATTGGCCATTGGCGACCTTGAAGGTGTAAATGAAACCAATTTCAATAAAGTGATCACGGGGCTTAAAAGGATGGCTTTCCTGTTGGGGAAAAGACAATTACAATTTCATATTTCACCCGGAACAAATCTACACGCCCTTTTTGCATCCGCTTATCCCACATCGCCTTCATTTCATGCGCTCTACCAGGATTTCGGATCTTCCATTCCTCCTGAAAAGTTACGCTTCACATTTGCAGATATTGATATCTTTTGAAAACAACCACATGCCCAAACTGATCTTTACAAGTTATTCCGGTGCACCTGAATTCACCGATCCTTATAAATGGCTGAACCGTATAGAAGCATATACCGGGATACTTGAAAAGCTCGCCGCGGATCATGAAGTTATCAGTATAGAACACATCAGTTATAATGGCCGGCTTCAACAGAATGGCGTACAATATCTATTTACCAGACTAAAAGGTAAAACAACCAGGTTTCCTTTTAAGATCCACAGGCTGATAAAAGACCTGCAACCTGATTTCGTATTTATCAATGGTTTAATATTCCCCCTGCAGGTTATACAGTTAAAACTGACACTTGGAAAAAGAACAAAGATCATCCTGCTTCACAGAGCAGAAAAGCCATTCGGGGGTATTAAGAAACTGTTTCAGAAAATGGCTGACCGTTATATTGAAGCATACCTTTTTGCTTCTCCAGGCTTCGGTGAAAAATGGAAAGGAAACATTGATAAAAATAAAATCTATGAAGTGATACAGGCTTCATCCGTATTCCAGGTTACGGATAAAGCTATGGCCAGGAATATAACAAAGGTGTCGGGCCATCCCGTTTATTTATGGGTAGGTGGCCTCACTGTCAATAAGGATCCTGTTACAGTGGTAAAAGCATTCCTTGACTTCGCAGCACGCCATCAAAAGGCACGGTTATATATGATCTTTCAGACAGAGGAATTATTACCTGTAATCAGTAAACTGATCTTGGATCACGCTATGGGGGGTAATGTTTTTTTGAAAGGACTGGTGCCCCATAATGCCCTTACAGACTGGTTCAATAGTGCTGACTTTTACATTTCCGCTTCACACTATGAGGGAAGCGGAGTGGCACTGAGTGAGGCCATGTCCTGCGGATGTATTCCCATTACATCGGATATCACCTCTTTTCAAAAAATGAAAGGCCATTGCGGATATGGTTTTAAAGCTGGTGATGACCGTGAATTATCTTCAATTCTGGAAAAAAGTTTACACACCGATCTGGAAAATGAAAGAGAAAAAGTACTCAGGCAATTTAAAGACGAACTTTCTTTTGAGGCCATCGTTAGAAAGATAAACCTGATCTTAAGAAAGGATGAGGTTGTGGTTAATCCCTGAAGAAAAGATCAAGAAAATTCCTGGCTGTATCATTTATGGAAAAGCTGTTTGAAGGATCAAAAGATGTATTGGTGTTCTCTAAAATGGATGCTGCTATCGATAACATTGCTTCGCTGGTCTCTGCAATATGCCACTGGTTTATATCCTCTTTCATAGCTTTTGTAAAGCTAATTACATGCGCGCCGGCAGCCAGTGCTTCCAGGCATACGCCTGAAAATCCTTCATAAGAAGAAGGATGCAGCAGAACTTTTGTTCGCTTCATCAGTTGTAAAACTTCATGGTGTTTCACCGCTCCGCGGAATTCAATATTTGTTTCCAGTTTAAAATCATTTGCCATGGCTATCAGCTTCTCCTTTTCGGTTCCATCACCAGCCAATACTACCCTGATGCCAGGAAACTGCTTTTTCAGTCCGGATACGGTTTCCAGGAAAATATCAAATCTTTTTAATGGTATGAGAGAACCGGCGCCCAAAATATCAATATCTCTTTCTTCATTTTTAAAAGATCCTATATCAATTCCGGGTACAATTACCCTGAACGGCCTTGTTTTATGGTTTTTTTCAAATTCATCACGGATAAAATCAGATATCGCAATAAGTTCTGTGCTTTTTAAGGAAGCACGCGCCGGATATTTATTTTCCTTCCTGGCATCCTGCCCGGATATCCAACAATAATGCGGAATGCCATATTGGTCACCAAAGCGCTTGCCTGAAACCGCACACTCACCATACCAGAAACTCAATAACCCTGAAATGGGAGACCGCTTATTCAGTTCACGTAAAACCGTATGGATCTTCCGTCTTAAAAAAAGCCTTTGCAATCCTCCCCTGTTTCTTCCATTGAAACTAAAAACTACGTTGCCAAACCAGTTATATACACCATGATGATAAGGATATTGAAAACTTAGAATAATGATATTCACTTCCGGTGCCACTTCATTAAAGGCCTTTACAAGATGCTGTTGCATGGGCAGGCAGGATGTATCTTCTTCGGAAGAAGCAAAACCCGGACTCAGAATTACAAGTGTTTTATGTTGGCTCATCCAGGTCAATTATTTTATTGCAAAATTTTAAATTAGCGGGGTTATGGGTGATCATGATAACGATCCTGCCGCCGGCTGCCATTTTGCTGAAGTGATCAAGCAGTGGTTGTTCAGATGATGCATCCAGTTCGTTGAAAGGTTCATCAAGAAGAATTATGCTGGCCTCTTTATATAAAGCCCTGGCAATTGATATTCTTTGTTGCTGCCCCCCGCTGATATTTTTTCCGTTCTCTGTAATGATTTTTTCCAGGCCCTCCGGAAATTGATCTGCCATTTCCCGGATTCCCGATATTTTTAAAGCACAATCCAGCCTGTTTACATCGGAAGTAATTTCCTCCAGGGTAATATTTTTAATGATGGTATCATGAATAAAAAAAGATTGCTGCCTCACATAAGCAATTTGCTTCCACAAATATTTCAATTCATCTTTTTCAACTTTTTTATTATTGATCAGCACCTCGCCTTTCATAGGATCCAGAAAACCCAGCAGGAGGTTGAAAATCGTTGTCTTTCCTTTACCGGATCTGCCTCTGATACCTACAAAATCACCTTTACTGATCGCAGCATCAAAATCTTTCAATACTTCCAGCTGGTCATAACTGAAATCAATGTTCTTAAAATCAATGGACGCTACCACAGGCAGTTCCCTATTGCCATTTTCATTTTTTACCGACGGGATCAGATCACCGGGTGAAAATTCAAAAGCTTTCATTTGTCCGCTCAGGTTAATGATCTTAACAACACCCGGGATGATTTTATAAGCCGCCGCAAGGAAAGCCCCAACCGTCAATAAAGTGGACCCATCATTTTCTCCCGTCCAGTAAGCAATGGCCATCAGGATAAAAAGTCCGGTTATGGCAAAGATCTCAATTACGCGTGATGGTAAGGCCTGTATGCCAAATGAATCAAAGAGATGACGGCTGAATGCACTTCTGCTTTCAATGAACCGCCGGTGGAAAAACAGGTTCTTTGCATAGATATTACTTTCCACATAGCCCTTTAATGCATCCAGCAAATACTGGAAGGATCGTTCATTGCTGGTTCTTATCCTTGACCTTAATTTACCCAGACTGGATTTGATATAATAAAAAACCAAAACAACGGGCGGCATCAGTACCAACAAAAGCAATAGAAATAATTTCGCATTAAATAGAAGGATGGCAACAATAGTAATGCCAACCAGTGTAAGCTGGGTAATGATCTGTTGCATTCCTGAAAGCATGTACTGGCAAAATTCAAAAGGCTGGAAACCGATCTTTCTTACCTGTACGGATGAATCTACATTTATGTATTCATTAAAGTCCCCAAGTTGATATGCTTCCAGGTTATTGGCTGAAATTCTTGTAGCCACACGGGCTGCCAGCTGAAATTGCGCTTTTGTTATATAAAAAGCGGATAGGTTTTTAATGATAAAAAGAATAAAGAAGACCACAATAAAATAAACAGGATCTGCCTGCCGGGCCCAGGAGGGCAGCAATGCAGATGTACCAGGTGTTGATTCAAGATAAAGCTTAACGATCCATAGTAACAGTGCAAGGGATAAGATATCGAGCAGGCTGATTACAATATCAAAGAACATCAGTTTACTGAATTGTCTTTTTTCCTTCTTTTCAAGAATGGTCCATGTATTTACCAGCGATCTGATCACATTAAATGAATAGAATAAATATAAATGGAAAACATTAAATTGAACAAACGCGGTGTACCAATACCATCCTAATACAATTTTCTGGTCAGGCCAATATGAATACCTGTGCTCATTAAAGGTAATTTTCCAACTCCCATATCCGCAACAGGGATCCTGAGATAGGGCTCTATCCTCAGGCTACCGATATTGGCAATTTTATATGTATAACCTGCAGTGAGCTGAAGTGCAGAGAACAGGTTTTGGGAGGAATTTTTGTAGGACCTGTAATGGGTTGATGAAGTTCCTGAACTGTTATAATAATACACATATTCATAGGCTTCCTTCTTCATAAAATAAGATGACAGGCCAATGGTTGAAAACAATTCACGCCTTTCATTGCTTTTAAAGTTATAACGTACGCTAATGGGCACATCCCACATGATGCATTTGCCCGACACCTCGCTTATCTTTGTATTTGGCGGCAGGTAAATTCCTTTGCTGTTAAAATATTCCCCGTCCGTATAGTATAATTTTTTACTTATAAAAGCACCTGCTTCAATGCTCCACTTTTCATTGAACCTGTAACCGGCCAAAGCACCATAATCAAAACCAAGGTTTTCCACCTTCTGGAATTTTATAGTAGTGGCATCAATGCCGCCCATGATACCGGCATAGAATTTATAATCCTTCACTTTACCGGGTTGCTTCCTGTTTGCTTCAATGGTGGAATCAAAATTTTGTAATAAGGTATTCCTTATCTCCTTTTGATTACCGGCCATGATTCCATCCATGCCGGCATGCTTCCTGAAATTTTCAGCAAAATACTTTGCCGGCCTGCTGGTTTCTGAAGAAATGGCCGTTCCATTTGAAGAAGACATTGCCGATCCCGGATTAGGTTCCGTTGGGCGCTCGCTTGCTATAACCACACCGGCGCCTGTGCTGATTTTTATTTGCGCTTCTGTATTTGCACCGATGGTGTGTGTTTTTTTATTTGCAGTAGCGTTGCTTATATCAGTTACCGGTACTCGATTATTATAAAATGAATTTTGATCTTTACCGGTACGGTAATCATCATCAGGCATTTTCCTTTCATTCTTAAGTACTGCCTGGTGCTGTTGTTCTAAACCGTTAGCAGGTTTTTCAGGAGCTTGTTTTCCGGTTGCAGGTATGGGAACTGCAGGCCGTTCGTTTACTTCCGACTGTTTAGCAACTACCGGTTCTATTGGAGAATTGTCCCAGCCTGTTCCGAAATAACGATTACAAACCAACCCTAATGGAAGCAATAACAATAACCAGAGAAATCGTCCCCTGTTGCTGTTTTTCTTTACCACCTTCACTTCCTGTTCACCATTTTGAAGTGCAAGTGCTATTTTGTTCCAGTCCGCACCACTGGTATCAAGGGGATAATGCTCCGCCGCCTTTCTCAACATATCATCCATATCGTTATTTACAAATTGCATACACCCTTTTGCAGGTCGTTGTTTTTAATTATTTTTTGTAACAGCACTCTGGCTTTTGAAAGGTTTGATTTTGAAGTACCAACCGAAATGCCCAGCTGATTGGCAATTTCCTGGTGGGTAAATCCATCTATCACATATAAATTAAATACGGTTCTGTAAGATGGAGGAAGCTTCTTGATTTCTTTTATCAATTCTTTATACATCAAAGCCTGGTCCGACTGCTGGCTTCTGTCCACCAGCCAGATATTATCCGCGATATCACCTATTTCGGGTAAAAAATTTTTTTTCCTCAACTGGTCTATCGCGGTATTGATCATGATCATCCGCATCCATCCCATCAGGATCATTTCAAGATTTTCTGTGTTGTTGTATTGGAATTTAGAAAAATTGCGAAAGACCTTAACAAAGCCATCATTCACCACATCAACAGCTTTATCATAGCGGTAGATATACCTGAAAACGGTCTTTAAACAATACCCATAGTATTTCTCATAAAGGAATCGCTGATCCTTTTGGTTGTTGTGAACACAACCAGCAATGATATCTTGCAATTGTTCCAATCCGGATAGATTACATTTTAATACGGAAGGGGCACAATAAGGTTGCCTTATCAGGGGTAAAATTACAAAGCTTCTGTATCATACCTTTTCCCAAATTAATCAAACAACAAGCATACTGCAACCCCTTATATCGGAATTGTCCATTCTGCCTAGTACCTCAAAACTTCCATCCGGGTAAGTTCTGCCTATATCGTCGGAGGCAATAAAACTGCAGGAATACATATTAGCCAGGTCAATGATATTAATGGCTCCCGTTGCGGCTGTATTGGCTGGTAAGGTGTTCAATGGATCGGTTTCATCTCTCAGGAGCACTTTCATCCAGGGTGGAGAAAAGAATTTACCATTGATCCCATAGGCCTGGGATAATAGTTCCGTCATCCCATATTCCGCATGAATGTCCGTGACATTAAAATTGTCCCGGAATTCCTGGTACAATTCATGGCGGGTAATTTCCTTATGTCTTCCCTTCATTCCACCGGTTTCCATTACAATGGAATATTTTAGGTGTTGGGGATACTTTCTTCCAAAATCAAGCAATGCATAGGTTACCCCAATAAGGATGGTTTTTTGTGCCTGCTGTTCAAGTGTTTGAATGGTTGCATCCAGCCTTGATGTTTCATCAAGGTAAAATCCACTGAGCGGATGGCCGCTTTCCTTTATCAGGTGGTCTGTCATGTATACCAGCGATGACCCGCCTCTTTCCAGGTAAGAAGGCAATAAACCCAGCATACAGTAATCCTTACAGCTTCCATAAAAATGACGGAAGCCATCCAGAAAGCTTTTTTCATACATCTTTATAGAACTTACAAAATGCCTGCTGGTTTCCCTGCCGGTGGTGCCGCTGCTTGAAAAAACAATTTCTGCCGGTGCAATTCCAGTTTCTATCTTATGTGTTTTAAAAAATGATATGGGGAGAAAGGGAATCTGAACAGGGAGGTTAACGCTATCCGGCGTTTTATGTATGGCCTGGCAATATTGCCGGTACAATTGGTTATGTTCAAACTGGAACCTGTAAACTTCCAGGGCAACAGATGAAAGCTCATTTGCGTTATGAATGTTAAATACCTTGTGTTCCAGTTCTTTTGATTTAGGTATTTTAACAGGCATACTGTAAATTTGAATAGCAATTATATATGAAAAAATTACTTGTTTTTAGTGTTATTGCATTAGCCCTCATCAGTTGTGGCAAAGATAAATTCAAAACAGAACCTCAGGTTGAAATAAAATCGCTTGCACCTTCTGAAGTAAATAAAGGTGAGCTGTTTACCTTCCGTGCTGTTGTACGAGACCAGGAAGGCGACCTCCAGGATTCCGTTTTACTGGTAAGAAAACGCTTTACCGGAGCCACCCTGCTTACCGTAGATACCCTGCGTTACGACATCAGTAGTTTTGCTTTTCCCGATAAAACTGTAATAGAGATCTCAGCTGTTTTTTCTTATGGTGAATTCAGGGACGGTTATATTTTTGCCAACCTTGAAAATCAGGACCGCGAGTTTGCGCTTGGCATCATTGTCAGGGATAAGGCAGGGCACCGCAGTGAATACCAGGAATCGGATAAAATTCTTCTGAAAAGACTCTAAGTGCTGAAAAAGATTTTTGATTTCTTCGTCTTCAGTAGTTTGTTCATAGCTGTTTGTGCCGTACTGATGGCATACCAGGTAAACCTCCTGTTTGAAACTCCCATTTCTTTTAATCTTTTTGGTTTTGTATTCTGCGGCTCGGTATGCAGTTATAATTTTCATTGGTACCTCACCCCTCCTCTGGTCAGGGATACTTCGGAAAAACTCGCATGGAACCTTTCCAATAAACCACTCCACCTCATTTTATTTATTGCAGGGCTAGTGGGTTCAGGATTGTTTGCCCTGCTGATGATAGAACACTGGTTCTGGTTAGGTGTTACCGCTTTCCTAACTTTTCTGTACTCTGCACCCAAGATACAACTGCCCTTGTTTGGTTACCTGAGAAAAGTTGCCCTGGCCAAAACTATTTTCCTTGCTTTTGCCTGGACCCATGTTACTACTTTGCTTCCGATGGTGATGCAGTCACCGGAACTTACTGCTCCGCAGGAATGGTTTGTTGTAAACCGCTTCTTTTTTATTTATGCCATCTGTATCTTATTTGATTACCGCGATGTGGAAGAAGACAGGAAGGCGGGTATCAGGAGCATGATCACCTTTATAAATGCAAAAGGAGTTGACATATTATTCTGGGGGTCATTGGTTGCTTATGCCGGTACCACGGTTATGTTTGCAGGACAGTTCAATATAGCAGAAACCATTTCATTGCTGATCCCCGGTTGCATCCTGAGCCTGCTTTACTATTATTCCAAAAATAATTTTTCCGATTATTTATATTATTTCATCCTCGATGGACTGATGATGCTGTCAGCTCCTTTGCTTCTTTTAGCTAAATTTGCCCGATAATTTCAACAGCATGGCTAAAGCAGCAGTTAAACAGCAAAAATCTATTCTGACAGAAACCTCATTAAACTTTTTCCGCGATTATATCAATATGCCTTCACCCGTTGGATTTGAATATACCGGCCAAAGGCTCTGGATGGATTATATCAAACCAAATGTGGATGAAATTTTTACCGATCCGTATGGAACCGCCGTTGGAGTGGTCAATCCGGCACATCCGTTTAAGGTGGTGATTGAAGCCCACGTAGATGAGATCAGCTGGTTTGTAAATTACATTACCAATGAAGGTCTGATTTACCTTAAAAGGAATGGAGGTGTTGATCACCAGATTGCTCCGGCACAAAGGGTTTTTATTCATGGTAAGAAAGGCGCGGTGAAGGCAGTGTTCGGATGGCCTGCCATTCATACACGGATCAACAATCAGGACAAAGAACCGGTAGCCAAGGTGGAAAACCTGTTTCTGGATTGTGGTGCAAGGAGTAAAAAAGAAATTGAAGACCTGGGCGTGCATGTAGGTGCAGTGGTTACTTATCAGGATGGATTTGATGAACTGGCCAATGATTATTATATAGGCCGTGCATTTGATAACCGGATTGGAGGCTTCATGATAGCAGAAGTAGCCAGACTGGTAAAAGCAAACAAAAAGAAATTACCTTTTGGTCTCTATGTGGTGAATGCTGTTCAGGAGGAAATTGGATTGCGTGGAGCTGAAATGATCGCCCGCCGTATTAAACCAAATGTGGCCATCATCACAGATGTAACACATGATACCTCCACGCCCATGATCAACAAGAATATAGAGGGAGATACCAGTTGCGGCAAAGGACCATCGCTGTCCTATGGACCGGCGGTTCATAATAAATTATTGAGTTTTGTGGAAACTGTTGCTGAAAAAAATAATATTCCGGTTCAGATGCGGGCTGTTTCAAGGAGTACCGGAACGGATACCGATTCATTTGCTTATGCCAATGACGGATGCCCCTCAGTACTGATCTCTATTCCATTGCGATACATGCATACTACGGTGGAAATGTTACACCGCAGGGATATTGAACAAACCATTCAGCTGATGTACCAGACACTCTTAACATTAACGCCACAAACCAAACTCAGTTATTTCTGATATGCAGCAGTATCTACTTTATATTGATCCGGGCAGTGGCAGTTACCTGATACAGGCCATCATTGCAGCCGTATTGGGCATTGCTTTCTTTTTTAAAAACATCATGACGCTCATCAAGCATTATTTTTTCCGGATCTTCAGAAATAAATCGAAGACCCGGTAATGCCTTCTTTTATCCACCATCCATCTTCCTACCGTGATCCTGCTGGTTTTATGTTTTATCATAACCACCAGTTGTACCGCCAGGTAAACCTTTGCTTTAAAGAAGACTTTGATGAATTCATTTCCGGCGGTTTATACAAAGATCTTACAGAGAAAGGGTTACTGGTGCCACATAAAGAAGTGGAAGGCAACCTCACAGGCAGCCCTGAATGGCACCGCACTATTCAGCCCCGGCCCATTGATCTTATCAGCTATCCATATGAATGGTGTTTTGAAATGCTGAAAGATGCTGCCCTGCTCACCATTGAAATTGCAAAACAGGCTATGCAAAAAGGTATGATGCTAAAAGATGCATCAGCTTATAATGTTCAATGGTACCGCGGCAAAATGATCTTTATTGACACGTTATCCTTTGAACGGTACGATGAAAAAAAACCATGGATCGCTTATAAACAATTCTGTGAGCATTTTTTTGCTCCGCTGGCATTGATGCATTACCTGCAAATACCGGTTCAGCCTCTTTGCATGGCATACCCCGAAGGCATTCCGCTTTCTATTGCCCGGAAGTTACTTCCGTTCAGAAGCAGACTTAATCTACATAGCTACCTGCATCTTCACCTCCATGCCTCGGTTTCAAAAAAAGACAGGGAGGAAAAAAAGACGGGTGCATTTTCAAAACAAAAAATGCAAAACCTGCTGCGAAGCCTGGAAGAAGGGATCCGTTCATTTTCGTTTGACAGGCCTTCAGGTGTGTGGTCAGGATATTACGAGGAAGCATCCCGGAGGGAAGAATATATTCATCATAAAAAACAGCTCGTTGATAAATGGCTTCATGAGCTTCAATGGACAACTGCACTGGACGCGGGCGCCAACGAAGGAACGTTTTCCTGCCTGGTGAAAGATAAAGCCGGTTTTATGATCAGTGCCGACGCTGATCATTTCTCCATCAACAACCTTTATAAAAAATTAAAAAAGGATCAGATCACCAATATTTGTCCGATTATAATGGAC
>CAMPIQ010000096.1 GCA_946886475.1 uncultured Chitinophagales bacterium
CTTTAACGCTAATGCTATTTATGGGTGCGGCACAGGCACAGACAAAAGACAGTACCAAACGCGGTCACCACAGGCAGGAAATGGTTTCTAAACTGAACATTACCGCCGACCAGCAGGCTCGTTTGAAAACCATTCACGAATCACAAAAACAGGAATTTAAGGCTTTAAAGAAGCAGGGGCTCAAGGGTGAAGAACTCCAGGCCAGGAGAAAGGAAATGCATAAAAAATATGCTGAGCAGATGCAGGCTGTCTACACACCGGCACAAAAAGAAGAAATGAAAAAGATGAGAGCTGAGCGGAAGGCCCAGGCCAAAGATGGTAAAAAGAATTTCAGAAAAGACGGAAGGGGCATGAAGCATGGCAGAAAGCATGGTAAAAAAGGTGATTTTTCAAAATCCATGGATCTGAGTGAAGCCCAAAAGCTAGATATGCAAAAGATCAGACAGGAGTCAAAATCAGCATTTGAGGCACTTAAAAATGATCAATCCATCTCTGAAGATGAAAAGAAAGCCAAAATGAAAGCACTGAGAAAGGCACAACATGAAAAAATGAAAAGCGTCCTGACAGCCGAACAGATTGAAAAAATGAAAGGCCATAAGAAAGAAAACAGGCCTAAGTCAAAATAACAAATCACGCCCTCTTAAAAAAAGCCCTCCCGTTTATGCGTGGGGGTTTTTTACATTTGTAAAATGAAGAAAAAATCAGGCTTCGAAAAATTCTTTGTCAAAGAGAAGAAAGGTTCTGTGAAAAAAGAAGAGATCCGGCAGGAAAAAAAGAAGATCACCAAAGAACGTAAGGAGTATTTTGAGAAGAAAAGAACGGAGGCCAGGGGTGCTGCCGCCACAACTCCTGCTGCTCAAAAGCCTGTAATAACAAGGGCTGTGGAGGACAAAATGCCACTGAACAAATACATAGCCCATAGTGGAATCTGCTCCAGGCGCGATGCGGTTGAACTGATCAAAAACGGAAAGGTTAAAGTAAATGGAGAAGTGATCTCCGAGCCCGGACATAAGATTGTTCCAACAGATGCGGTGATCGTTAATGGCAAAAAGATACAACCGGTTAAGGACCTGGTTTATATTTTATTGAACAAACCTAAAGATTACATCACCACTACAGATGATGAAAGAGGAAGAAAAACAGTCCTTGACCTTATACACAGAGCTACGCCAATAAAAGTATATCCTGTGGGCAGGCTTGACAGGAACACTTCAGGAGTTCTTTTACTGACCAATGATGGAGAGCTTACCCAAAAACTTACGCATCCCAGCAATGAGATCAAAAAGGTTTATGCCGTAACGCTGGACAAACCACTTTCCAAAGCACATTTTGATGAGATCCTGAAAGGAGTTCCATTAGAAGACGGCCCAGCTAATGTTGACACGCTTGCTTTTACGGATACAGCCGATAAAACCCAGATCGGAATTGAGATACATAGCGGACGTAACAGAATAGTGAGAAGAATATTTGAACACTATGGTTACGATGTTAAAAACCTTGACCGCGTGGTATTTGCCGGCCTTACAAAGAAAAATGTTGACAGAGGCAAGTGGAGGTTTTTATCGGAGAAGGAAGTCAGGGACCTTAAATATTTTAAAAAAGGTAAGTAGTACTATACAACATAGCCATTGACTTTTTCCCGGCAAAAGAAAGTCATGTAAGGTTTCTTTAAAGCATTCTGCTCATATACCCGTCAAGCAAAAAATTACAGCCCTGGCCATGATTAAAATCTCAGACCATATCATAGAAGAAGATAACGATCTCGTAGCCATTAATAAACCCGCAGGGTTATTGAGCATACCTGACAGGGAAGGAAAAGATGTTTCTTTAAAATCATTATTAAAAGAAAAGTATGGCGAGATATTCACCGTGCACCGGCTTGACAGGGAAACAAGCGGCATCATAGTCTTTGCAAAAAATGAAACCGCTCATAAGAGCTTATCACAGCAATTTGAAAACAGGGAAACCAAAAAAATTTATTATGGTCTGGTAATGGGAAGTCCGTCTGAAGCAGCCGGGATCGTCAATGAACCCATTTCCGAACATCCTGCCAAAAAAGGATATATGACGGTTTATAAAAAAGGAAAAGAAAGTATAACCGAATATGCGCTGCTGGAAAATTACAGGATCTATTCATGGATGCAGTTCAGGATCCTTACCGGCAGAACACACCAGATCAGGGTGCATATGAAGCACCTTGGGCACCCGATAGTATGCGATGATATGTATGGAGATGGCAAACCTGTATTCATATCGGCGATCAAAAAAAAGAATTACAAATTATCCAGGCAGGAAGATGAAGAAAGGCCCATTCTGGCAAGGCTGGCATTGCATGCAGCACGCCTTGAATTCAGCCTGAACAAAAAATCTTACAACCTGGAAGCAGAAACACCAAAAGATATCAGGGCTTTATTGAACCAGCTCAGAAAACACCAGGGAATCTAAATACTACGAATAAATCCAACAGCAACGGTGTTGTTACTGAATTCATCTATCAGAATGAATGTTCCATTACGGGGATTGTTTTTATAAATATCTACAAAAACAGGTTTAGCTGTTTTAATGGTAACGTTTCCTATATCATTCAATCCAAATTGCTGAATATTATTTGATTCATTCATTGTTTCCATATCCAGTTTATTCAGTATGGAAATAATTTTTGATTTCACCTGATTGGTACCATGCTGCAGAATAAAATTATTTCCCGGAACCATCAGCTTTTCTTCCATCCATGCAATGGTTGCCACAAACGAATTTGCCTGTGTAAAATCTCCGTCTGCTTTTACAATCATATTACCACGGCTCACATCTATGTCTTCATTGAGTTCAATACAAATACTGTCGCCCGCCCCGGCAGATAACACTTCCTTCCGGGAATGGAGTATTTTTTTTACGGTTGATCTTTTTAAAGATGGAAGCACCACCACTTCATCGCCCACATTTATTTTACCTGATGAAAGTTTCCCGGCATATCCCCTGAAATCATGGAATGCGGCAGAATGGGGTCTGATTACATATTGTATGGGAAGCCTTGCAGGCAATTCATCATCCTTCTTATGCGGATTGGTCTGTTCAAGATGTTCAAGCAGCGTTTTTCCTTTATACCACACCATATTTTTAGAACGGTCAACAATATGATCTCCATCTTTCGCCACTATCGGGATAAATTCTATCACACCTTCATAACCCATTTTTACGGCAAGTGATTTTACTTCTTCACTGATAGCATCAAAAACCTTTACATCAAATTCAATAAGGTCCATCTTATTGATGCAAACGAAAATGGTTCCGATCTTTAATATTGAAGAAATGAACAGGTGCCGCCTGGTTTGCTCTATCACTCCGTTCCTTGCATCTATCAATACAATAGATACTTCGCAGTTAGATGCTCCGGTGATCATGTTACGGGTATATTCAACATGTCCCGGCGTGTCGGCAATGATATATTTCCTTGAAGCGGTTGAAAAATAAATATGCGCAACGTCAATGGTAATACCCTGTTCTCTTTCAGCAATCAGGCCATCAGTTAACAGGGAAAGATCCACAAAATCCAATCCCTTTCTCTTGCTGGTACCTTCAATGGCATCCAGTTTATCTTTTGTTATTGACCGTGTATCGTAAAGCAGGCGGCCTATCAGGGTACTCTTACCATCATCAACACTGCCCGCCGTTGCTATTCTTAAAATATCCATAACTGATTTTTTATAAACTTTTAATGATCATTCTGCCACACCAGATCATCACCATAATGCCAACTGCTATCATCATGGTTTTCTTTGGAAGGCGGCCTGCAAGTTTAGCAGCAATCGGTGCAGCAATCACCCCTCCTATCAATAATCCCAATACTATATTCCAGTGACTGATGCCAACAGTGATAAAGAATGTGAAGGCACTTGATAGTGTAACAAAGAACTCGGTAAGGCTAACGGAACCCACGGTATATTTTGGTGACCTTCCTTTTGCTATCAGGCTGCTGGTAACTATCGGCCCCCATCCGCCCCCGCCAAATGAATCAAGAAATCCTCCTGCGCCTGCCAGCCATCCGATGCGTTTTACTTTTTTGGGATTATGATTGTTCCTAAAGGCCCGTATCAGGATCTTCAGTCCCAAAAAACCTGCATACACCGCTACCAGCGGCATCAGCATTTTTCCATAATGATCGCCGATATAAACCAGGAACAGGGCACCAAGCAGGGCACCGATACATCCGGGGATCACGAGGTGACGAAATAATTTTTTGTTGACATTCCCAAACCTGTAATGGCTATAACCCGAAGCAGCAGTTGTAAATATTTCAGAAGTATGTACGGCCGCACTCATGGCAACCGGATTAACACCAAACGACATCAGGCAGGTTGCAGAAGTAACACCGTAGCCCATGCTTAAAACTCCGTCAACCATTTGTGCGAGGAAACCGGCAAGTATAAAAAACAAAAACCGGGAGTCGAAATGAGACCTGAAGTTGATCCAGGTATCATGGAAAGATGAAAATGGCAGGTAAGAATAAAACAGGTATCCTATGAGTATAATGGTAAAAAAAAACACACTTGTTTTTACAAGGGTCCAGGTTTTACGTAATGGTATCTTATCCTGTTGTGTTTTTACAGGTGCGGCAATATTTTTTACTGGGTTTTTTGTGATCTGCATAAGAAACTAGAAGTAACCTTCCTTTTTTCTTTTTTCCATGGCGGCTTCGGATCTTTTATCATCTATCCGGGCGCCCCGTTCTGAAATAGTTGCTTCCCTGATCTCCGAAATAATGGTATCAATATGACCGGCACCGGAAAGCACGGCTGCAGTACATGTCATATCGCCAACCGTTCTGAATCTTACCGTTGCTTCAAATGGAATTTCTTCTTCTGTGGTATTTAAGAAATCCGAATGCGGCCAGTAAAGACCATCTCTTTCTATGATCTGCCTTTTATGCGAATAATATATGGAGGGAATTTCAAGTTCTTCTTCACGTATATAATTCCACACATCAAGTTCTGTCCAGTTAGAAATAGGAAACACACGCACATTTTCACCCATATTGATCCTTCCGTTGAGCATATCAAACAACTCGGGTCTTTGTTTCTTTGCATCCCACTGTCCAAAATCATCACGCACAGAAAAGACCCTTTCTTTGGCTCTTGCCTTTTCTTCATCTCTTCTTGCGCCACCAATGCATGCATCAAATTTTAATTCGCTGATGGCATCAAGAAGTGTAACCGTTTGCAACACGTTCCTGCTTGCATATTTACCTGTTTCTTCTTTAACCTTTCCACTATCAATTGAATCCTGTACATAACGAACGATAAGCTGGATCCCTGTTTGTTCCGCCAGCCGGTCTCTGAATTCAATGGTTTCAGGAAAGTTGTGGCCGGTATCGATATGCAGCATGGGGAAGGGCACCTTTGCAGGAAAAAAAGCTTTTTGTGCCAGGTGTACAAGTGTAATGGAATCCTTTCCTCCTGAGAAAAGCAATGCGGGCCTTTCAAATTGTGCTGCCACTTCTCTCATGATATAAATAGCTTCATCTTCGAGTGCGCCCGGAAATTTGCTTTGCTTATTCATAGTTATTTTATTTTACAAGGTGAAGTCCACATTCTTTATGCGATGACTCCCACCACCATCTTCCTGCTCTTGGATCTTCTCCTTCAGTAATAGCCCTGGTACAGGGTGCACAGCCAATACTTATAAATCCTTTATCGTGTAATTCATTATAGGGTACAGAAAACACCTTTATATAATTCATAACATCTTCAATACTCCAGTTCAATAAAGGGTTTACTTTATAGATCTCCTTATCATCCAGCCATTCAACTATTGGAATATTTTTCCTGTGATCTGTTTGAGATGCCCTTAAGCCCGTGATCCAGACAGAAGCTCCTTTCAACGCCCGGTTCAAAGGTTCAACCTTGCGAATATTACAACAGGTTTGACGGTTGGCAACAGATTCATAAAACAGGTTAGGACCATGTTCATTCACCATGTTTTGTACCGCATCGGCCTGCGGAAAATACATGTCAATATTGATCATGTACCTTGCTCTGGTTTTTTCAATGGTCTCATAAGTTTCATTGAACAATCTTCCTGTATCAATGGTAAAAATCCTTACCGGTATATTATTTCTTGAAATGATATCTGTGAGCACCTGGTCTTCCTGTCCCAGAGAGGACGAAAAAGTAACACCACCCGGAAATATCTGCGCGGTTTGTTTCAATGCTTCATCAACACTGAAATTGTGGTACAGGTTTGTAAGTTGTTCAAGGCGGTCCATATCTGCTTTTTAAAAATAAAAACGGTTGAAAAGAACCCTGGCTCATTTCAACCTTTAGTACGCTGGCAACTACTCTTCATCCGGAATAGGTGTATACCGCAAATAGGGTTTTACCACTTTTACGCCTTTAGGAAATTTCCTGACCGCATCTTCTGTTGAAACGGATGGTACAACAATGGCATCTTCGCCTTGTTTCCAGTCGGCCGGTGTTGCCAGACTATGTTTTGATGTGAGCTGCAGTGAATCGATCACTCGTAGTATTTCGAAAAAATTTCTGCCTGTAGAAGCAGGATAGGTAATGGAAAGCTTGATGGTTTTATCCGGACCAATCACAAATAAAGACCTGACGGTTGCCGTGGCTGAAGCATTGGGATGGATCATATCATAAAGACCGGCCACTTCCCTGTTTTCGTCAGCAATCAAAGGAAAGTCCACCGTACAGTTCTGGGTTTCATTGATGTCGTTCACCCAGCCTATGTGCTTATCAAGGGGATCAACACTTACCGCAAGCACTTTTACATTGCGTTTGGCAAATTCTTCTTTTAATAAAGCTGTTCTTCCCAATTCGGTAGTACATACGGGTGTATAATCGGCAGGGTGGGAAAATAAAACGCCCCAGCTATTGCCAAGGTACTGGTGAAAATCAATTTCACCTTCGGTAGTCTGAACCCGGAAATTGGGTGCTGTATCTCCTAATCTTAGTGACATAAGAAACATTTTCAGGATGAATAATGCGGTGAAATTAAAGCAAAACTCATTATCCTACCATTTTAGTAGGGTGATTTATGTCATGCCGTGAATTGTTAACAAATCAACAAGGGATGGTTAATTGATCTTCAAATTCCCGGTAGTAGCCTATCCTCCCGGCCTGAAGAAAGATCCTGTAGTGTTTTATGTTCGAGGATATTTAAGGTGGCATCTCTTACAGCTTCCATAATCTGGTGGAGACCGCAGTTCTTTTCATCGCAATTATTGCATTTGCGATAGAAATAAAGGCTTACACAGGGGAGCATGGCAATGGGTCCGTCCACGATCCTAACCACCGACGCCACCGATGTTTCTGAAGGATGGTTACGGATATAATAACCACCGCCTTTCCCTTTTTTACTTTCCAGTATACCGGCCTTTTTTAATTCCAGTAAAATATTCTCCAGAAATTTTATGGGGATCCTTTTTTGCGTGGCAATATCCGAGATCAGCACCGGTCCCTTCTGATACCTGTCAACCAGGTGGGTCAATGCCCTGAACGCATATTGAGCCTTGCTTGACAACATCAGCTGGCTTCCTCCCTGAGGGTAATGATATAATGGATGCCGGAGTGTTTTTGTAACATGGCTGAAACACCGCAATATTTTTCCAGTGAAAGGTCAATAGCTTTTTTGATCTTATCCCGGTTTTCTTCAGTTGCCGTTAAGATATAATTGATCTGTATATCCCTGAATACTTTGGGAGGTCCTTCTGTTTGTTCGGTCTCCACCTCAATTTCAAGGCCGGCAAACGGAACCCGCATTTTTTCCAGTATCTCAACAACATCAATCCCCGAACAACCGGCAAGTCCGCTCAATAATAAGGCCTTTGGAGAAAAACCGGCCTTGCCATCAATATCGATCTTTGACTGGCCATAGCTCGATTCAAAAGCCATCCCTGATTTCCATTTTGTAATTGTTTTCATATTGTTCAATAACACGATTTTAAATGATGAATATTTGCTGACTGCCGGCCAATGGCTACTGGCTTTTCCCATGTTTCTCATTCTGCAACGCCGTATCCATATTCCACTCCACTCTTTTTACAAAATCATGCTGCCGCACCGGACAATCTTTTTTTTGGCAAATATGGCATTGAAAATAAAGACAACCATCACTATGTACAAACAATTCAAGAGACTGCCCAAAATTATCACGGATCAATTTAGCCAGCTCGTCTATTTCCGCGTGGGCCTGGTGAATATTCAGGTACCATGGAACTGTAAGGTGACAGTCCACATGCAAAACATTTCCATACTTGATCACCCGCAGATTATGAAGATCAACCCAATTTTCCTTTTTATGCTCATCCAGTATCCTTATCATTCTTTCCAACAGGTTCATGTCCGCTTCATCCATTATTCCAGCCAGGGAGATCCTGGTAATTTTATAACCGGTATAAATGATGTAAAGTCCAAACACCATGGCCACTGCGCTGTCGATCCAGGCATAACCGGTAAAGGATATCAGCAACAATCCTCCAATGATGGCGATGGTAGAATAGGTATCGGTTTGAAGATGTTTGCCACTGGCAACCAAAGCGAGTGAATTATGTTTTTCACCCTGCCTTTTGCCGAGCCATCCCATCACCCAGTTGATCAGTGCAGTACTTCCAATGAGAATAATTCCTGTATCTACCTGTACAATATCGCCAGGATAGATCAGCCGTTTACCTGCATTATAAATGATGAGCACACCCGCTGATAATATGAGTGTTCCTTCTATAGCAGCAGAAACAAATTCTGCTTTGCCATGCCCATAAGGATGGTCTTTATCTCTGGGCTTTGCAGATACATATAAACTGAATAAACCAATAAATCCTGCAACAACGTTCACAATACTTTCCAGAGCATCGGTAAGAATAGCAACAGAGTGGGTTATATAATAAGCTGTGAACTTTATAACCAATAAAAAAGCAGAAACAATTGCAATCCATCTCTGGAGCCTGATATTGTTCTGCTTTTCATTTGCTGACCTGGAGATCAAATTAATTTTTCCTGAAATTAAACGACAGATTGGTAACGGTCTGAAATAAAATCCCAGTTTACCACTTTCCACCAGTTAGTAATATAATCAGGCCTTTTATTCTGGTACCTTAAATAATAGGCGTGTTCCCAAACATCGAGTCCTAATAATGGAAATCCTTTTATCTCTGACACATCCATTAAAGGGTTATCCTGGTTTGGTGTAGACCCGATCCTTAATTTTTTATCCGCATCCACCACAAGCCATGCCCAACCGCTACCGAATCGCGTTTTACCTGCAGTTTCAAATTGTGTTTTGAATGCTTCAACAGAACCAAAGCTTTGTGTTAATGCACTGGCTATGCTACTTCCTGAAGGTGGATTGGCTACTCCGTTTGGTGACATGCATTTCCAGAATAATTCATGGTTATAATGGCCGCCGGCGTTATTGCGCAGGGTAGTGGAATATTTGGATATCCTGTTCAACACATCTTCCAATGGTTTTCCCATGTCAACATTTTCTGCGCGGGCAGCTGTTTGCAGATTGTTGGCATAACCAGAAGCATGTTTGCTGTAATGAATTTCCATTGTGGTGCCGTCAATGGCTTCATTCAATGCATTATAAGAATAAGGTAATGGTGTTTGCTGAAATCCGGTATTGAACTTCGATGGATTTGAACCGATCTTTGCACCAGGGGAACAGGAAGCAAGAAATGCAGAACCTAAACACAAGCCTAACCCGGCCTTTCCTGAATTCAAAATAACATTTCTTCTAGCCCCCCCCCCCCTCATAGAACCCCCCCCCCCCCCCCGCCAACAATTTACTTCTTCCTCAATGCTTTTAATTTTTTGCCAAACCGGTAGTAGAATTCTTTGTTGAACAATTGAGAATCTTTTAAAGCACTATAGGTAAGAAATATTCCAATTGGTAATAAAATAAAAGTAGACAACCACATGCCCAGCCAGGGTTCCATGGATGCTGTCTTCGCTGCTTTTTCACCGCTGGTGCTGCTGAAATAAAAGATCATGAAAAAAATAATGGAGAAGATCAAAGGATTTCCAAGGCCTCCCTTTCTAATGATCGAGCCCAGCGGTGCACCAATAAAAAATAAAACCAGGCAGGCCAGCGACAGGGATATTTTACGATGCCATTCAATGCGGTGCTGCCTCAGATTTCCCTGCTCTGCTTCCATCCGCGTAATTAAAATATCATTTGTGATCCTTGCATTACTCAGCCTGTTGAGCACCCTTTGCTGCACCATGCGTTGAATGGAATCAGGAATATATGAATCAAAAGTTTTGGTACCTGCCGCTATGGTATCAACGGGTTGCCAGGTGCTGTCTATTGCTGTTACAAAAGGAATTCCACTGAAAACTTCTTCTCTTGTTCTTTTACCTATGGCTTTATTTTCTTTTTCTATAGAATCTATAGCAATTGATAATTGCCTCATGCTAAGCATACGTGCATTGTTCTTATTCACGCTATCGGCCGTTCTTTGCTGCAATCCAAGATTACCAATATCAAAAAGTCGTTTGTATTCCTTAAAACCAAGACGGATGTATTCGGTACCGGTGCCATCACTTCTTTCTTCATAGCGCCACCCATCTTTAAGATGGAATTCTATGTAGCGCCTGTTCTCACCAGCCCTCATCACGCCGGATTTTGCAATAATAAAATGGTCCTGCGCCGTGTTGGACTGCTCATAAATGATCACATCTTTAATGATGCTGTCATTTTCCTTCTTTCCTACTTTAATGGCAAATCCAGGTATCTTATCATAGAAAACCCCTTCTTTCAAATCAAATGAAGGATTGGCATGCACAATATCAGCCAACAGCGTTCTGGACTTAAGCTGTGCAACCGGAATAACATTGTTTGAAAAAGCAAATGCGATCCCGCAAATAAAAAGTGTAACAAAAAACAGCGGCCGCATAAACCGGAGCAGTGAGATACCGGCAGATTTGATAGCAACCAGTTCATAACTTTCTCCCAGGTTGCCAAAGGTCATGATCGAAGAAAGCAATACCGATAATGGAAGCGCAAGCGGAACGAGCACTGCACTCTGGTACCAGATAAATTCAAGCAGAATATCATTACTGATGCCTTTCCCTACAAAATCATCCACCCACAGCCAGAAGAACTGCATGATCAATACCATGAGTGTTATAAAAAATGTAGCAATGAAGGGTCCAACGAAGGCCTTTACAATAAGTATATCCAGTTTCTTTATCACCCGGTGATGTCTTAATCCATAATTTTAAATATGGAAGACGTAAAAATACAGCTTTCGGACAGTGAGTTGGAACTGATGCAAAATGCAGATATCATTTTAACTAAGAATAGTGTATTACAGAAAATGAAATGCCTGCTGGAAGATGTGCAAAAAAGACAGCTTGAATTTTCAATCAGTAATCAGCC
Source organism: uncultured Chitinophagales bacterium (assembly GCA_946886475.1). The sequence continues at coordinate 11,392 of CAMPIQ010000096.1, forward strand.
GGTCATACCCGGTCTTTTCAGGGTATCGCCCAAAATTTCCCGCGGTGAAAATTATCTGGGACTTCCCTGGCTAATCCTTGATTATCCAAGAATCTCAAATCCCGAGGATCTTTTTTTTATACGGACCATGTTCTGGTGGGGTAAATTCTTCAGTAGCACCCTACATGTGTCAGGCAGGCATAAGGAACACCTGCTTGATAAAATTTCGGGATCCTACCTGCTGTTGAAAGATGACTATATTGGTGTTAATACAGATCCCTGGACACATCATTTTGAGGAAGACAATTACAGGCTGGTTTCCTCTTTATCAGAAACAGAATTCAAAGATAAATGCAGGCAACCGGCACATCTTAAAATAGCTTCACAGCTGCTTTTGGAGCAGTGGAAGGAGGCACCTGCAGTTCTATTTGAAAAATGGAAAAGGTTGTTAGAAATAAGTGGATCAATTGCCTAACCGGTGAAAAAGATCTTTTACCTGATGGTTCCAAAGCATGCTCTGGTCCTTAATCTCCTTCTTCTCGGCAAAATCCTTTATTACCAGTATAGTTTGATTGGTTACCTCAGATTTTTCGATGCTGAATTCAAAATATTCATCCTTGGGTGCATGAGACCAGTGAAAGCGTACAAATTTCTCTTCTTCACTGTCCACAATCTCCGCGGTCTCTTCAGACCCATCCCATGAGAAACTGAAAATTCCATCTTCATCGTCCACTTTATCTGCGAACCACTCCTGTAAACCTGATGACGTAGCAAGGAAATCATATAAAATGGTGGGCGAACATCTCACAGGATATTCCAACGTGTACAGCTGTTTTTTACTCATCTTAAGACATTAATTCTTGTCAACTCGTGCAATAATAGAAAATTAATCGATGCCTCAAAATTTTTTTAATTCTTTTTGACGATGATTTTTGCCTTGTCGTCCATATTATTTTAAATTTTACCCAAATTTTTTTTGTTCATATGGCGGGTTTCCCTAATTTGGTAGACAATTCAGCGAAAACTGAGTTTTGAGAAACCGAATCAGTGATGGATATTTTGGGATAAACTCCAAAACTAACTAAGCCAACAATCTTGAAAATAACCATCAAATAAAACCAATCCTATGAGTATGCGTCAACTCAAGATCACGAAGAGTATAACCAATCGTGAATCTCAAAGTCTCGAAAAGTACCTTCAGGAAATAGGGAAAGTCGAGCTAATTACCCCCGAAGAAGAAGTACGTTTAGCCAGATTAATCAAACAGGGAGATCAAAGAGCACTGGACCGTTTAACCAAGGCCAATCTTCGTTTTGTGGTATCTGTAGCAAAACAGTATCAAAACCAGGGGCTTTCATTACCTGATCTTATCAATGAAGGGAACCTGGGACTTATTAAAGCAGCCCAGCGTTTTGATGAGACCAAGGGTTTCAAATTTATTTCTTATGCTGTATGGTGGATCCGCCAGTCAATTCTGCAGGCATTGGCCGAGCAGGCAAGGATCGTTAGGTTACCATTGAATAAAGTGGGACTTACCAACAGGATCCAGAAAGCTTTCAGCCAGCTGGAACAGGAATTTGAAAGAGAACCATCTGCAGAAGAACTGGCAGAAGTGCTGGGAATGGAACTTGAAGAAGTAACTTCCTCTTTAGGCATCAATGCAAGACATGTAAGTATGGACTCTCCATTATCAGAAGGTGAAGAAAGCTCTTTGCTTGATGTACTGGAAAACCCAAATGCTGAAAAAACCGATGCTGATCTAGATCACAGACAATCATTAAAACTTGAAATTGACAGATCTTTACAAACTTTGACCGAACGTCAGAAAGAAGTGGTTTGCTATTTCTTTGGGATTGGCGTTGACCACCCATTAAGCCTTGAGGATATTGGTGAAAAATTCAATCTTACAAGAGAAAGGGTTCGCCAGATCAAGGATAAAGCGATCACAAAATTAAGAACTCAACAAAAATGTCACCTGCTGAGAAGCTATCTCGGATGAGGATAACATGACCTTATTTGAATAAAGATAAAGAGCGAACCTTCGGTTCGCTCTTTTTGGATCACGGATGGAAGGAGGATCACGGATGGAAGGAGGATCACGGATGAAGTGGATGGCCGCGGATGGCCGCGGATATATAAATAAGTGTCGAACTCTTTCATTCGCGATCAACCGGGTTTGCTTCGCAATAGTTCTTTTAAAAAAAGCTCCTTTATGGCCACCACCCTCAATGACGGCGATACCTTAAATTCTATGGCCATCCTCTTCATCCGCCATCAAAAAAATATTCCTGATTACAATCGCTCGCAATGACTTAAAACCTTACATTCCGTGGCCATAGGTGGCCATCCAAATCATCCGTGATCAATATTAAGTGAGTTTGCCTCGCTATATTTCTCAATAAAAAGATTCCTTATGACTACCGCTCGCAATGACGAAGCCACTTACATTCCGCGGCCATCTGCGGCCATCCCCTTTCATCCGTGATCAATTATCCATCCTTCAATCCCTGATAAATAAAATCCCGATGGCGAACCACCGGGATCATTTCATTTGAAGGTCTTGGGTGCGAGATCAGCCCTCGGAACCCTCATTAGCAGCTGGCCTTCTTTCGCGGCGCTGGTATGGTGGTGTCCTTCTGCCTCTTCTGTCACGTTGAGCTTCCTCCTGACGTTTGCGTATCTGTGCTTCGTGCTCAGAATGCCAACTTTGGAATTTGGTCATTGCGGTTGCTTCGTCAAACAATCCAAGTGATACACCGCGCAATAAATGCTTTAAGTATAACACACCTTTGTATGATAAAATCTTACGAACGGTATCCGTTGGCTGGGCACCTTTGTGCAACCAGTCCATGGCCTTCTGACGATCCAATTGCACAGTGGCTGGAGTGGTCAGCGGGTTGTAGGTACCAAGTTTCTGAATGAATTTACCATCGCGGGGGCTGCGTGCATCTGCAACAACAATGAAGTAGAAGGGTCGTTTCTTCGACCCGTGTCTTTGTAAACGGATTTTAACTGGCATCTTAAATAGAAATTTAAATGCGTGAAACAATAATTGTTAAGTCTGCAAATCTAAGATTTCGAACTGATAATCACAATAAGCAATTGATAATTATTCTTATCTGCAGCACTTCACAGGCTTTCCCATTCCATAAACTGTCCTTCTCCTGAGCAGGTTTTATGATTAGGGTCATTTTTTTTCATGTTT
>CAMPIQ010000097.1 GCA_946886475.1 uncultured Chitinophagales bacterium
TCAGGAACCGCAGGTACCGTTTCAGCAACTATAAATATTACTAATAACACCATTGATAATATTAACTGTAATTCCGGAGGAACTGCAGGAGATGTACAGATGTATGGCATAAGACTGGAAACTTCATCCGGAGCAGGTCAGTCATCTGCCAACATTGCAAATCCAACATTTAATGTAACGGGTAATACCATCAGGAACCTTACCGCTCCTTTTGCCGGAGCCGGAACTTTGGTTAGAGGAATTTCAACTAATAACTCCCAGGGTGGCTCACCTGCTTCTACTGCCTTCCTTGTGCCTAAGGTTGACATCAGTTCAAACATTATCGAAAATCTTAGTACATCTTCCAGCTTATCCAGTTATTCAGCAGGAGTAGTAACCGGTATTCATTTTAATGGATCAACAGGTGCTGCCAATGGTATTGACCTGCAAAAAATAAATAACAATACCATTCATAACCTGTCAGCTAACAATGCAGGTGATGTGGGTGCAGTAGCGGTTGGTATTTTAGCAACAACGGGAAAGCATCAGATATCCGGTAATAAAGTATATGACCTGAAAAATAGCGCCACACCAGTAACGGCAACAAATAATCCCGGTATTGTTGGTATAACTATAAGGTCTTCTGTTTCAGCTTCAGATGTGTTCAATAATTTTGTTTCAGTTGGTTCAGGCCAGAATTCAAATCTTTCGGTTTTTGGCATCATCAATAATTTCAATGCTGCCGGACCGGTTAATTTCCAGCATAACACAGTAGTGGTAACGGGAAATGGTGTAGCGGGCAATACAAAGAACACGGCTGCATTTATCAGAGGCACTGAAACATTTGCTAATACCATAGCCACGCCTGTTGTGGTTAGGAATAATATTTTCATCAATACGCGTGGGGGAGGCGGTAAGCATTATGCTATTGCAAATACAGCTGCAACACCTGCCACAGGATGGACCTCCAGCCACAATAATATTTTCAGCAGTACAGCTGCAAATGTGGCCTTGTGGGGCACTGCCGATCAAACAATAGCAGCATACAATACAAGTGCAGCCGATGCAAATACTAAATCTGTTTCGGTAAGTTTTGTAAATATTGCCACCGGTGATCTGCACCTCGATGGTGCATCCTTAACAGATGCCAATCTCCAGGGCATGGTGATCGCTGCCATTACAACGGATATTGATAATGATACAAGAAGTACTACGGCTCCATTCATGGGTGCGGATGAACCAAATACTGTTTGTGTTCCCCCAGCCATAACAACCTTGCCTGCTGCTCAAACTATTTGTGCCGGCAGTGCGCTAAATCTGTCTGTTGTTGCCACCGGTACAGGATTAACCTATCAGTGGAAACTGAATGGTGCAAATATTGCCGGTGCCACCAGCGCTACATATACGGTTGCCAGTGCCAGCTCAGCAAATGCCGGCGGTTATGAAGTGTCTGTTTCCAATACTTGCGGCAACCAGTTAACGCCTTCTGTAACGGTTACAGTTAATGATCTTCCGGTTATTACAACGCAACCGGCAGCTGTATCAGGTTGCAACGGCGCCAATGTTAATTTCAACGTTGCAGCTACAACCACCACAGGCACGCTTACTTATCAGTGGAAGAAAAACGGTACCGATATCAATGGAGCCACCAGTGCAACATATACAGTAGCCGCTTCCACTGCTAATGCAGGAAATTATTCTGTTGTAGTATCTAACGGAAGTTGTTCGGTTACCTCAGCCGTGGCAGCCTTAAGTGTTACTGCAGCAACAGCCATCACTACCCAGCCTGCGGCCGTTACTGCATGCCAGGGTAATGCCAGTTTCAGTGTGGCAGCCACTGGGGCAAATCTTACTTACCAATGGAAATACAACGGATTGGATATTCCATCAGCTACCAATTCAACGCTGGTGGTTCCGGTAAATGCAACAACGGCAGGTAACTATTCTGTAGTTGTAACAGGAACCTGTGGTTCGGTTACTTCAAATGCAGTAGCACTTACCTATACATTCTGTACTTCCGTTACTGAAGTTGACCAGGATGTAAGCAGTATGGTGATGATGCCAAACCTTATCAGAGACAGGACTACACTGCGTGTAAATGCCAGCCGGACCATGAAAGTAAAATGGAATATTGTAGATGCTCAGGGTAAGGTGGTAATGAGCTTTGACAGACAGGTTATGGCAGGTAAAAATGATATCAGCCTTTATCTTGGCCAGTTATCGAATGGAACCTACCAGCTCCAGGGTGTAACAGCAAAGGGCGTGACTACTGTTCTGCGATTTGTAAAATTGTAAATAAATAAAACAGATTTTAATGATCCCTCCTAAACGGAGGGATCATTTTTATTTAAACAGGTTAGCCGCTATGCCGTCGGCCATCAGCATGCCCTGGTTTGTTAGCTGGTAGTGTGCGTTTTTTAAATTTACCAGGTTGCCGTTTATGTATCTGGTAATGAGTTGTGCAATCCTTCCGGCTTCCTCATCTCCCCAGATACTTTCTATTTTGCTGATGTCGATCCCTTCCCGGGTTCTGAGTGATATCATCAGGTATTCATTCAACATTTGTGATGAGGTAAGCACCTCAGTTTCCCTTGATAAAGTGTTGTTCTGTATAGAGCGTATATAAATTTGATTGTTGGCAATGTTCCACCTTCTTTCAATGCCATTAAAAGAATGGGCTGATGGTCCGAGTCCAAGATATTTATCAGATTTCCAGTAAGAAGAATTATGCCTGCTCCGGTATCCTGGCTTTGCAAAATTGGAAACCTCATAATGTTCATATCCTTTTTCCTCAAGCCATTGCATCAGCAGTAAAAACTGCCTTGCCTGTTTATCGGGGTCCACATCAAAAGATTTATTAGTGTGGATCATTTTATAGAGACTGGTTTTTTCTTCAACAGTTAATGCATAACAGGAAAGATGCGGAATTCCCAGGTTCACGGCCCGGTCAACGTTTTGTTTCCACATTTCATCTGTAAGCAGGGGGGATCCATAGATCAGATCAATGGTGATGTTGTCAAATTCTTTTATAGCCAGTTGTAAATTATTGACCGCCTCCCGGGCCGTGTGTGCCCTGTTCATCCATACCAGTTCTTCTTCAAAGAAACTCTGAATTCCGATACTCAGCCGGTTGATTCCTGTTTCATGCCATCCTTTTAAACTGTCAGCATCGATATCATCAGGGTTTGCTTCAAGAGTGATCTCAGCCTGTTCATCTACCTTATAATTCTTATAAATAACAGAAAGGATTGATCTTAATTCAGAAATTTCCAATAAACTTGGCGTACCGCCGCCAAAATAAATGGTGTTAATGGTTTCACCCTGCAGGTAGCCCGTTTCATCTAATGCTTCTTTTATAAGCGCTTTAATCATTTCATCTTTGTAACGCAGGGACGTTGTAAAATGAAAATTGCAATAGTGACAAGACTGCCTGCAGAACGGTATATGCAAATAAATTCCTGCCAACTTCGTTGTATTTTAGGTCGCTGGAGAAAGGTTTCAACTTTTTTACCCTTCTTCAACCAGTTTAATTGATGGCAAAGTTAAAACACCTGTTTGCAGCAATATCCTTTTTAACAACCTTCCTGGCAGGAAAGGCCCAGTCTTATTCCGTTCATTATAAAAATGAAAAAGGCGATACGGCATTTGTTCAATCGGACATTTTACAAAAACTTTTCATTTCGAAGCAGGATGCAGATATCTATATTGCTTCTTTGCCATCGATCTTAAGAAGCAGGGGATTCATTACTTCCTCTGTTGATGATGTGAAGATGGATTCAGTATCCGCTGAAGTGCAATTGTTTTTAGGAGAGCAATATAAATGGGCAAAAATTGAAACTAGTCCCGGTGATGAAGCCATATTAAGGGCTGTAAGATGGCCGGAAAATTTAAATGGACCGTTTGATTTTTCCGTTTTGCAGGCCTGGCAGGAAAAACTGCTATATCATCTTGAAGAAAATGGATTCCCTTTTGGAAAGGTGTATCTCGACAGCATTCATATTTCAGGCAATGAAGTGAATGCTTTGTTGAAAATAGAAACCGGCCCTCCCTACAAAATTGACAGTATAAGGGTTTATGGGGATGCCCGGGTGAGTAATGAATTCCTTCAGCGGTATCTCGGCATCACCAATGGCAGCTTATATAACAGAAAGAAACTTGAAAATATTTCAGCCAGGCTGGCTACCATTACCTACATACAGGAGGAGCGGCCTTCTTCTATTGATCTTCTTGGTACAGGCGGTATTATAAATCTTTATTTGAAGGACAGAAAGACCAGCCAGGTGAATGCGCTGATTGGTTTTTTACCAAATTCCGATCAGGCAGGCGGAGGCAAAAAACTTTTGTTAACCGTAGATGCTAATATATTATTAAGGAATGCACTTGGTTCAGGCGAAACCATTGGTTTGATATGGCAGCAGCTGCAACAGAAATCACCCAGGCTTAACCTGATTTTTGAACAACCGTATATTTTGAGATCGCCATTTGGTTTCAATTTTTTATTTGACATGTATAAAAGGGATAGCACCTTTCTTAATATCAATATGAATATTGGAACCATGTACCGTATAGAAGACAAACAAATGGCTTCCATTTTTCTACAGAGAAGACAAACGATCGTAAGTGTGGTAAATACCAACTCGGTTATTCAGTCAAGGAAATTACCTGCTGAAGGAGACGTGAGTTCTGTAAACCTCGGACTTAGTTATAATTTTTACAATACAGATTTCCGTTTTAATCCCCGTAAAGGGAATGAGTTTAGTATAACAACATCTGCCGGAACCAAAAAGATCAGGAAAAATAATCTCATACTTGAATTGCAGGATCCTTCAGATCCTTCCTTTAAATTCGAAAGTCTTTATGACAGCCTTAAACTGAAAGCCTATCAGTTCAGGGTAGAGGTTACTGCCGCTCAATTCCTTCCGCTGGGAGGGCAGAGTACCATAAAGCTGGGTGTAAATGGGGGTATTTACCAAAGCGCATCTTATTTCAGAAATGAACTTTTCCAGATAGGAGGTTTTAAACTCATGAGAGGTTTTGATGAAGAAAGCCAGTTTGTTTCCAGTTATGCTATAGGAACCCTGGAATACAGGTTGAGAACAGGATTAAACTCTTATTTCTTTGGATTTTTAGATGGTGGTTGGGGAAAACATTTGCTTGAAGAAAAAAAATCTCATACCTATATTGGTTCAGGATTGGGATTGTCCCTGGAAACAAAGGCAGGGATCATCAATATGGCGCTGGCGCTGGGTAAAAGAGATGATACAGATTTTAACCTCAGACAACCTAAACTGCATATTGGTTTTGCCAGCTATTTCTGATAACAAAAGATAAAGATATTTTTACAGCTGCCATGGTGAAGATTTTTGTTTTAATAATGCTGATTTTAGTGGGAGGAAACGTTAAGTCACAGGATACTGTTATCAGTCAGCAGCCCGATACCCAGAGAAGGGTTATTCAAATAAGAACGCCATCAGTAAGGCAACCGCCACGTATTCAAAATACCTACAGGCCAAACTTTATTTTACCGGATAGCCTTATTGTAATTCAGGGCATGTTGGATACAGATACCCTGGTGTTTCAAAAACATCCCTATTTCAAATTCACAGATTCCGTCCGTTATTCCATTACAGTAAAGAAATGGCAAGGGAAAGAGGCAATATTTTACTCCATAATTGCCTTATTGTTATTTTTTGCCCTCATCAAAAATGGATTCAGCCGGTACATCAGCGACTTGTTCAAAATATTTTTCAGAACAACCGTTAAACAACGCCAGATCAAGGAACAGCTTGTTCAAAGTCCATTACCCTCACTTTTACTGAATATCTTTTTCCTTTTGAGTGGTGGTATGTTCCTGGCTATTTTACTTCGTTATTTAGATCTGGGGCTGAGTTTTAATTTCTGGATCCTGTTTTTTTATTGTGTATTGGGACTGATCGCCATTTATGGTGGCAAGTTTATTTCGCTGAAATTACTAGGCTGGATTTTCCAGGTATCAGATGCCATAGATGCATACATTTTTGTTGTGTTCACAACAAACAAAGTGATCGGTATGGCGCTGGTGCCGTTTTTAGTTGTGCTTGCTTTTACTACCGGAGTGGTAAACCAGTCGGCAATAACGCTCAGCATTATAATGGTCTGTACCATATTTGCATATCGTTTTTATTTGTCATACAGTTTTTTACAAAGGCAGGTACGCATCAGTTTCTTTCATTTTTTTATTTATTTATGTGCTTTTGAAATTGCGCCTCTCCTGTTGATTAACAAACTGTTGTTTAGGTTTTTAGGGGAAACCTCTTAACTTTGCACAACGTTAGCCGAACCACAATATGGTAAAACACGGGGGGAAAGCCGCTAAAGCGGAGTCAAATAGAAGAAAGGTCCTGATTACTCAACCAAGGCCAGACAGCGATAAATCGCCGTATTTCGAGTTGAGCAGGAAATATAATGTGGAGCTTGATTTCTATCCGTTTATCAGGCTTGAGGCTATCCCTGCCAAAGATTTCCGGAAACAAAAAATTGATATCCAGGCGCATACTGCCGTGATATTTACCAGCCGCAATGCCATTGATCATTTTTTCAGGGTTTGTGAAGAAATGAAAGTGAGTGTTTCACAGGATACCAAATATTTCTGTATAACGGAAGCTGTGGCCCTTTATCTCCAGAAATTTATATTATACCGTAAGCGAAAGGTGTTTTATGGCGCTGATGGCAGCAATAAAAGCCTGTTTGATGTGATCAATAAGCATAAGAGCAATGAAAGGCTGCTGTATGTTTGTTCGGAAAACCAGCAGGATAGTGAAATTACAGGTTGGCTTAAGTCGAACAATTGCGATTTTTCACTTGCCTTCATGTACCGTACAGCCAGTTGTGATGTAAAGGATGTACTTACTAAAAACGAATATGATGTGATCTGCTTTTTTACACCCAGTGGGGTAAAAAGCTTATTCGATAATGTTCCCAAGTTCAAACAAAACGGCACTGTGATTGGTGCATTCGGTAACAATACTTCAAAAGCAATTGAAGAAGCCGGGCTTAAACTGGGCATAAAGGCTCCGGAACCCCAGGCCCCTTCCATGGTGGCTGCCCTCGAAAAATTCCTGTCGGCAGAGTTAAAGAAGAAATAATAAACTCCAGGTTCATATTCATTAACACTCACATCCTGGTACAACCGGGGTTTTGTTTTTGCAGTATCTTTCATCATGTCCAACCGTCTAGCCAGGGAAAGCAGTCCATATTTACTTCAACATGCGCATAATCCTGTGGATTGGTATCCTTGGGGAGAGGAAGCATTTGACAAAGCAAAAATTGAGAACAAGCCCGTTTTGGTTAGCATAGGTTATGCCGCCTGTCATTGGTGTCACGTAATGGAAAGGGAAAGTTTTGAAGATCCGGAAGTGGCAGCCATAATGAACGAGCATTTTGTAAATATCAAGGTTGACCGCGAGGAAAGACCGGATGTTGATCATATTTATATGGATGCGGTTCAGGCCATTGAAGGAAGCGGGGGCTGGCCTTTGAATGTATTTCTCACACCTGCCCGCAAACCATTTTACGGTGGAACTTACTTTCCACCTGCAAGAGCATTCAACCGGGCTTCCTGGACAGAAATATTATTGGGCGTTTCTTCCGCTTTCAGGGAGAAAAGAAATGAAATTGAACAGCAGGCAGACAACCTTACCCATCACCTGGAAGTTTCAAATGCTTTTGGAGCATCATCCGTTTCCAGCGGAATGTATGAATTGAGCAAGATGCATGAAGCATTTGGAAACATCATGAAAACGGCAGACCGGGAATGGGGGGGATTTGGAAAAGCACCGAAGTTTCCCCAAAGCTTTACCATTAATTTCCTGTTTAGATATGCACATCTTGAAAAAAATGAGGAGGCCTTACAACAGGCCAGACTGAGTTTGGATAAGATGATAAGGGGTGGGATATACGACCAGGCAGGCGGGGGATTCGCCCGTTATTCAACTGATACTGAATGGCTGGCACCTCATTTTGAAAAGATGCTTTACGACAATGCTTTATTACTCTTAACGATGGCCGAAGCCTTCCAGATCACCCGGGATCCACTTTATCTGGATGCCATAATACAAACCATTGGGTTTACAGAAAGAGAACTGATGCATAAGGAAGGGGGATTTTACAGTGCGCTTGACGCGGATAGTGAAGGAGTTGAGGGAAAATTCTATGTGTGGGATCAGAATGAGGTAAATGAATTGCTTGGAGAAGATGCGGGTGTGTTCTCCGCTTATTTTGATATCAGCAATAAAGGAAACTGGGAGGGGAAAAACATTCTCCGGGTTTTAAGGCCGTTAAAGGCAGTGGCCAATGAGTTCAATATTACAGAAGAAGCGCTAACAGGAATTATTGAGGAGGGCAAGAGGAAATTAATGGAAACACGGGCAGAAAGAATTCGCCCTCAGCTGGATGATAAAATTATTCTTGGATGGAACGCTTTGATGAACCTGGCCCTTTCAAAGGTGTATGCGGCTACCTCCGACAGGCGCTTCCGCGGGCTTGCAGAGAAAAATATGAATTTTCTGCTCAGGTCATTTCAGGCAGGAAGTGGTTTGCTGCATCATACCTGGAAGGATGGGAAGGCCACCCAGCCGGCTTTTCTGGATGATTACAGTTTTTTGATTGCCGCGCTGATAGAACTGGCACAGGTTACGGGGGAGCTTACCTACCTGGATAAGGCAGCAGGCCTCACCCAGGCAGTTGAGGAACATTTTACTGATAAAGCATCTTCCTTGTTTTTTTTCACACACCAGGGTCAGAATGATATTCCTATCAGAAAGAAGGAAATATATGATGGTGCCACTCCTTCAGGCAATTCCACGATGGCGGCTAATCTTTACCGTCTTGGTATTTTGCTTGATAAACCATTATGGAAGGAGAGGAGTGAGCAGATGATAAGTTCTCTGGCGGATGTAATTATTAAATATCCAACTTCATTCGGGGCATGGCTGAACATTTATTTTGAGATGATAAAAGGAACAAAAGAGATCGCGATCCTGGGAAAAGAATGGGAAATTTACCTGGAAAAAATACTCGGCATCTATATTTCCCATAAATTAGCATTGGCGTCAGAAATCCCCCTACCCAGGTACCCTCTCTTAGCGGATAAGGCAAAATCAAGTAAAACCCTGATCTACTTATGTGAAAATTACTCCTGCCGCCAGCCTGTAAGTACTTTACAGGAATTCGTAAGCTTGCTATTGAAGAAATAAATTTTAAAATACTGTACAATAAGCAGCTGTAAAAGGCCGTTATTATTGATACGCCGAAAAAACATTTTGGTACTTGGAAATGAGAAAAAATAATTTTAACCTTGTGTCAGCGTTTATTTCAAAACGTTATATTTGCCCAATACCCTCGAGTATGAAAATGAAAAACCATTACTACACTTTATCCGCCCTGGCTATGCTTATGCTGGCAAGCTGCGGAATCATCGGAAAAAAAGACAAAGGAGGAAGCCTGCCTAATGATGGCCAGCTTCATGGTATCGCACCGGGAGGTCGCTATACTTTACCAAAACCTCCGGGCATGGTATTCATTCCACAAGGTACCTTTCATATGGGACCAAGTGATGAAGATCCTGCATATGCCTTTAGTGCGCGTAACCGTTCCGTTTCAATCAGTGGCTTCTGGATGGATGCAACAGAGATCACTAACAATGAGTACCGTCAGTTTGTGTACTGGGTTAGGGATTCAATTGCTGCCAAAAAGATGGGCTATGTAAAAGCTGATGGTGACGGCAATGAGCACGTTGACTGGGCAAAAATGAAAACGGTAAAATGGAACGATCCCAAAGTACTCGAGCAAATGTCTGATCTTATTCTTCCTCCTGAAGATCGCATCTTCGGCAAGAAAGAGATCGACCCTGCAAAGCTGGTTTACCAGGTTGAGCGTTTTGACCTGAAGGAAGCCGCTAAAAGAGGAAATGAAAGCAAGCCCCGTTCATCTTTCATTGAAAGATTCCCGGTTGGCGTTTATCCTGATACGCTTGTATGGATCCGTGATTTCTCCTATTCTTATAATGAGCCGATGACCAAAAGGTATTTCTCTCATCCTGCATTCGGAAACTATCCGGTGGTGGGTGTGAACTGGAAAATGGCTGAGGCTTTTTGTAACTGGAGAACCCAGTACCTGAATTCATGGCTGGATTCCAAAAAGAGAGCACAGGAGTCTGATTTCCGTCTGCCTACAGAAGCGCAGTGGGAATACGCAGCCCGCGGCGGCCGTTCACAATCAATGTTCCCATGGGGTAATTATTACCTGAGAAATAAAAAAGGATGTTTGCTGGCCAACTTCAAACCCGGCCGTGGTAATTATCCGGAAGATGGCGGATTCTATACAGTACGTGCCGATGCCTACTGGCCTAATGATTATGGTCTGTATTGCATGAGCGGAAACGTAGCAGAGTGGACCTCATCTATCTTCTACGAAGGTTCTTACACATTTCAGCACGACATGAACCCTGATGTTCGCTGGAATGCCAAAAAAGACGATCCTCCCAAAATGAAGCGCAAGGTAATTCGCGGCGGAAGCTGGAAGGACGTGGGTTATTATCTTCAAACAGGAACCCGTACTTACGAGTATCAGGATTCAACTAAATCTTATATCGGTTTCCGTACAGTAATCGATTTACCAGCACCAACAAGTAAACGTAAGTAATACAAACATATTAAAAACAGGAGGTTCTTCGGAACCTCCATTTTTAGGCTATTCTATAATTTTTTTATAACCAACCATTCTTTAAAATTCAATTTTTTATGGCAGCAGCTATTCCCGCTAAAGTAGGCAAAATAGTAGACGTATTCGTATCCATCGCAGCAGCGATCGTAATCTGGGGTGCTTTAAGAAAGATCCTACACTCACCAGATGCAGACATGTGGCTCAAGATCGGTTTGACCACAGAAGCACTCGTATTCCTTGTTTATGGTATCCTTTATCTTAAATATCCAGCTGTGGATGACCATGCTCATGCAGCACCTGCTGCAGCACCTGGCGATGTATTAGGATCACTGGACAAGGCTATGCTGGCTGCAGATATCACTCCAACCAATCTTAACAGACTGGGAGAAGGGTTCAAAAAGCTGAATACCACCATTACCAATATGAATGATATCACTGATGTAGTAGCTGCTACAGGTGATTATACTCAAAAAACAAAAGAAGTTACCCAGGCCCTGTCAAGTGTAAAAGATGCTTATGTAAGTGCAGCCAATTCTGTTGGTGCATTCAATACGGCTTCTGAAAGTGCAAGAGCTTTCCACGACCAGATCCAGGTTTTAACAAAAAATCTTTCTTCTCTCAATACAATATATGAACTGGAACTTCAGGAAAGCAACAACCACCTGAAATCACTGAACCAGTTCTACGGTAAACTTGCAGAAGCTTCAAATGTTATGATGGGTACTGCCGAAGATGCTAAAAAAGTACAGGAGCAGGTATCTGGTCTGGCAAATAACCTGGGCCGCCTGAATAATATTTATGGCAATATGCTCAGTGCTATGCAAGGCAGATAATAAATATCTGTACTAACCGTTATGTATCCAGAAAAACCATTACCTCAAAGCGACTAAAATATTTGAACCTATATGTCTCTACCTAAAGAGCCGCGGCAAAAGATGATCAACCTGATGTACCTGGTGCTTACAGCCATGCTGGCACTTAATATATCAGCTGAGATCCTCAATGCCTTCAAAACTGTAGACAGAAGTCTGGTGGCTACAAATTCAACCATAAATGCTTCCACTGAAACGATCATGGAGTCATTCGAGGACAAAAAGAATGAACCTGAAAGCAGGGAAAAAGCCATTTTATGGGAACCAAAGGCTAAACAGGCCATTCAATTAACTACTGCATTAAATAATTATATCGATGGACTGAAATCGCAGATCCTTAAAGAAGCCGGTTTCAATCCAACTAAAGAAAACGAGTTTGATTCCACTTTCAAGGAAGATAACCAGGATATTGCTACCCGCATCATGGTAGAGCAGGGAAAGGGTAAAGAGCTTTATAATAAGCTTGCCCAATACAAAGCCGATATGGCCAAGATCGACCCATCTCTAACCAAGGATATCAATAACTATCTTAAGCAAATTGACCTGAGTGTTCCGCCTACAAAAAATAAGGCGAATGATACCTGGGAATCTGTTTACTTCAGAATGGTTCCTACTGTAGCGGCAACAACCATGCTTTCTAAATTCCAGAACGATATTAAAACAGCTGAGAACCGTGTAGTAGCGCGTATCCACGAAGAAGTGGGTGCCGTTAAAGTACGTTTCAACCAGTTTGTTCCTATCGTTGGTCAGAATTCTAATTACCTGATGCCGGGTCAGGAACTGGAGATCAGTGCCGGTATTGGTGCCTTCAGTACTGAAATACCGCCTCAGATTTCAATTGGCGGAACAAATTTGCCAGTGAAAGATGGTATGGCTACTTATAAAACAACAGCGCAGGGCAGTGGTGAAAAAACCATCACTGTAAATATTGCATATAAGGACCAGGATGGAAATCCAAAAAATATTACCAAGCAGGTTTCTTATACAGTTGGTCAGTCAAGTGCGGCTATTGCCTTACCTGAAATGAACGTTCTGTATATCGGTTATCCAAATAAGATCGAAGTTTCCGGTGGTGGTGTTGGTGCTGAAAAGATCAGTATCTCTGCCAGTGGTGGCGGTGCTGCCATCAGCAAAACTGCTAATGGAAAGTGGACCGTAAATGTTAGCCAGCAATCGGATAAGTGTATCATCACTGCATCTGCCGACGGAAAAACCATCGGCGCCATTACTTTCCGTGTAAGAAATATGCCCGAACCTGTAGCTACAGTAGGTGGACAAAAGTCTGGTGCCTATGTAAATGCGGGAACACTTGCTGCACAATCAGGGGTAGCTGCCTTTATCGAAAACTTCCCACTTGATATCAGGTATACCGTAACCAGATATGAGATCGTAACCAATGATCCTGAAACCGGTGACCTTATCAGAGAAAAAGTTAATGGTAATGCTTTTTCCAACCGTGCCAAACAGATCATAAGAAACCTGAGATCAGGCGATATCATCACTATTGAGGATATCCATGCGTCAGGTTTGGGAAGGTCTATGAAACTGCCTTCATTACTTTATAATATCAATTAAAACGTTCCAGATGAAACGTACTTTCATAAAATTCTCTTTAGTTGCCCTGGTTGTAACTTTTATGGCTGCCGATGCTGAAGCACAAGGCCGTAACAGGAGCCGTCGTGGTAATACCCCGCCGCCTACCAATAATGAGCAACAGCAGCAGAATAACAATGCCAATCCTCCTGTGAACTACAATCCTTATGGAAATATTCCTATCAGGGTTGACAGCAGCGCAGGTGGAGGTCTTGATACCACCGTAAGGAGGTCATTAAGACAGGAGGGCGCTTTTGCTGCCGACACCAACAGAAATAACCAGGTTATTCCTCTGGACTATGAATTCCTAAGATGGGATGATGCCTTGTATGCTGAAAAAGTATGGAGAGAACTTGACCTCAGGGAAAAGATGAACCAGACCTTCCGCTATGCAGGTAAAGAATCTAATGGGGACCAGCAATTCATTGCTATTCTATTGAATGCTGTAAGAACCGGTAAAGTACTTGCATTTGCTGATGACCGTTTTACCCAGCCTCTTACCCTCGATGCTGTGAACAGCGCAATGGGTGGTGGTGGAGCTGATACCAGTAAAGTAACCGACATAAACGATCCTACTAAGATCCTTGAATATGTTGTTACTCCCAAGGTGTTTAATCCCAATGATGTAATGAAGATCAGGATCAAGGAAGAGTGGGTCTTCGACAGGGAAGCAAGCCGTTTATTCAGCCGTATCATTGGTATCTGCCCGGTTAAAACCGTTTATTTCGAAGGAACTAAAAGAGAAAGAGGTGTGGAACCTATGTTCTGGATCTATTACCCTGACCTTCGTCCCACCCTGGCTAATTACAGTGTTTATAATTCAAAGAACATGGGTGCCAGCCGTATGACATGGGAAGAATTATTTGAAAGCCGTATGTTCAGCAGTTATATCATCAACTCAACTCTTGATAATCCATCTATGAAAGCGCTCCAGGTAAGGATCAAAGATCCAATACTGCGTTTGCTTGAAGGTGATAATATCAAGGAAAGGATCTTTAACTACGAACAGGATCTCTGGTCTTATTAATACATATATTT
>CAMPIQ010000098.1 GCA_946886475.1 uncultured Chitinophagales bacterium
CTTTATGCCTGCCATAAAAACGGCTATTGGGTTTGTACTATATGCTGAGCTATTTTTGTTGAATGACTGATAAGACAACAGAAGGGAATTACGGCCTGGGTTACCCTCCCGGGGCGGTAGTAGCGGGCATGGACAGAAACCTCCTCCTGCACACCTATCGCCTTATGTATAGTGTTAAGATCATGGCAGAAACCTATGAAGCCAACAGGCCTGTTACAAAATACGTGCATTCAACTTCAAGAGGACATGAAGCTATACAACTTGCCACGGCTTTTAATTTATTGCCGCAGGACTGGGTAAGCCCGTATTACCGGGATGAGAGTTTATTGCTTGGAATGGGATGGACTCCATTTGAATTAATGTTGCAATTGCTTACCAGGAAAGATGATTCTTTTACCGGTGGAAGAAGTTATTATTCACATCCTAATTCAAGATTAAAGGATAAGCCCGGGATCATTCACCAGAGTAGTGCAACCGGAATGCAGGTGATACCTACAACCGGTATTGCTCAGGGTATTCAGTACCTGGAAGCAATTGGCAAAAGCCCAATGACTGACGGCCAGAAGCCTGTAGTTGTTTGTTCATTAGGTGATGCAAGTGTTACTGAAGGAGAAGTTAGTGAAGCATTTCAATTTGCAGTATTAAAACAACTTCCCATTATTTATCTGGTGCAGGATAATGAATGGGGGATTAGTGTAACCGCTGAAGAAGGAAGAGCAATGGATGCTTATGAATTTGCAGAGGGATTCAAAGGCCTGCAAAAGATCAGGGTTGATGGTACTAATTTTTTTGAAAGTTATGATACCATGCGTAACGTAATTAGTGATGTGCGTGAGCATAGAAGGCCATGGCTTGTTCATGCTAAATGTTGTTTATTGAATCACCATACCAGTGGCGTGCGCAAGGAATTTTACAGAACAGAGGAAGACCTTCGGAAACATGCATGCAGTGATCCTTTGCCTAAATTAAGAGCGGCTATCGTTGATGATTTTGGTGAGGCTTTTCTCAATGAGATTGAGGCTGAAGTATCATCTGAGATCGGGCAACAATTTGAAAAGGCGGTTGCTTCACCAGAGCCTGATCCCTCAGGTGTTAGTGAACACATTTTTGCTCCAACACCAGTTACAGAAGAAAAAGGGGAAAGACAGCCCGCGGGCAGGGAAAAAGTTATCATGGTGGATGCAGCCTTGTTTGCCATCCGTGAACTTATGGAAGAAAACCCTGAATGTGTTTTATATGGGCAGGATGTTGGTAAACGGCTTGGAGGGGTTTTTCGGGAAGCTGCAACGCTTGGTGAGCAGTTTGGTGATCACCGGGTATTTAATACTGCAATTCAGGAAGCGTATATCATTGGTTCAACTGTTGGATTGAGTGCAGTGGGTGTGAAACCTATAGTTGAAGTTCAATTTGCAGATTATATCTATCCGGGATTTAATCAACTGGTGACCGAGATCTCTAAATCCTGTTATCTGTCGTGCGGAAAATTTCCTGTATCAACTATTATCCGGGTACCCATTGGTGCCTATGGTGGCGGGGGACCTTATCATAGCGGAAGTATTGAATCTACCCTGTTAACTATTAAAGGGATCAAGATAGCATACCCTTCTAATGCTGCCGATATGAAAGGACTGATGAAAGCTGCCTATTATGATCCCAACCCCGTTGTAATGCTTGAGCATAAAGGTTTGTACTGGAGTAAGGTTCCTGGTACCGAAGATGCCAGGTCTGTTGAACCATCAAAGGATTATATACTTCCTTTTGGTAAAGGCTCAGTTATATTGAATGCAAATGAAGAGCAGGTTGAATATGGAGAAAGTATTTGTGTCATCACTTATGGCATGGGTGTGTATTGGGCAAAGGCCGCTGCAAAGAAATTTGATGGATGTGTGGAGATCATAGACCTGAGAACCTTATTTCCACTTGACGAACACCTTGTTTATTCTACTGTAAAAAAACATGGGAAATGTTTGGTGCTTACCGAAGAACAACAAAATAATTCTTTTGCTGAAGCATTAGCCGGACGGATTTCAAAAAATTGTTTTCAATGGCTTGATGCACCTGTAGAAGTACTGGGTGCGCTGAATTTACCTGCGGTTCCATTGAATATGGGTCTGGAAGCAGCTATGCTGCCGAATGCAGAAAAAGTGGTTGAAAGAATAAAGAAACTGCTGGATTACTGAAAACAGAAGTCTATAGTCAATAGTCAAAAGCATGAGCTGACGAAGGAAATATATAAAGTCAAAATTCAGCAACAGAATGCCCTGATACTGATTTCAACATTCTGTATTTCAACTTCATTCCTCTGTTCCTTATTCCTTGTTCGTCTGTTCACCTAGAACGGGTAACCGATAGCCAGATTGTAAACAAGGTTCTGTCTTCTCCAGTCAGGATCGCGGAACCTGATCTGGCGAATTACAGAGGGTGGGATCACCCAGGGTTTACGAATAGGGAATCCAACATCCAGCCTGATAACAAAGATGGTAATGTCCAGTCTTAAACCAACACCTACATCAACCGCCAGCTGGCTGAGAAACCTGCTGGTGAATTTTGCGCCTGGCTTTCCGGTATATACAGAATCATTTGCAAGCCATATATTACCGGCATCAATAAATACTGCTCCATATAGCGGACCTGAAATATGCGGTCTGAATTCGGAATTCATTTCAAGCTTTATATCACCCGTCTGGTCGGGGATAAAGTCATTTACATCATCCGGAAAATAGGTTCCTGGTCCAACAGACCTGCTGCGGAATCCCCTCAGGCTATTATTTCCTCCAGTGAAAAATTGTTTGATGTAAGGGATCTGTACTGAGTTGCCATAAGGTTTTCCTATGCCTATATTGATACGGTTTACCCAGGTTGATTTCAAGCCTACTTTTAAATAGTTCCTTACATCGGCTTCTAATTTCACATATTGGGAAAAAGGCAGGTTCCCGATCTTTACCGTATCGCCTTTTTTTACATTGGCTCCTGTAACCAATCCTGCAATATTTCCTGACAGATCAACAATTCCGCTGAAATACCAGGCCATTTTTGGTTGAATATCATTAGCCAGCTGGTTATAGATGTACTGATAACGGCTTCCCAAAATAAACTGTGGTTCAACGGCTCTTTCAAAACCGGGAATGGAATCCTGAAGGTTTTTAAATTCCTGTGTCACATTCAGTGGTTCTGCATAAGTAATGCTAACCGGATATAACTGGTGCTGCTTTTGAATATTTTCCTTCCACTCATAGCCATATTCAAAACGGTACGAATTAATTGTGTACAGGTTCTTCCTGTTCAGGATGTCATATCCCAGTTTAATATTTGTTCGTGGAGCATAAGGACCTTTAGTGCTTAATTTCCGGAATGGAATGAGAAACCTTGGGATGGCATATGTTGCTTCTGCGCCCAGCCGGTAAGTGTTATATCCTTTTAATGC
Source organism: uncultured Chitinophagales bacterium (assembly GCA_946886475.1). Next base: position 3,425 of record CAMPIQ010000098.1, read on the forward strand.
TCCGCTGAATTGCACATCAGATCCAACATAGGCTGAAATGTTGATCTGCGAACCATTCCTGAACAGGTTTCTGTTATTCCAGCTTACATTGAGTTGGGAGCCATTCAGGTTATTTGACCTGGTAACGGCAGAAACCTCAGCCTGTATATTTTGTTTTGGTAATGGAGTAAGATAATAATAGGCATCAAGTTTTGCAGTATCTGCAGATGGTACTACCTCAAACCGGTTCTTTACAAATTTGAAAAGATTCAGGTTTATCAATCGGCTGAGTGACCGGTTATGATCTGTACGGTTATAAACTTCGCCCGGCCTGAACTGCATGGTTTCATCAAACAAAAATGGTTTGAATCTTTTTCTGCGGTCAATGATATGATAACCATTAAATACTTCAGCGGAGGATTTTAAGGTATCGAAGCGGTTGGCATCAATGGCATATCCACTATATATGTACACGTCATTGATCCTGTGTATGGCCCTGGCCTGTGCAGGTGTTTGAGGTTTTACCACCACGGACATATTTACCTGATGATTTCCAATGGTACTATCGGTTTTAACCAGGATGAACTCAGGACTGAAAAAATAAAATCCTTTTTCTTTTAATGATGCATCAATACGCATTCTTTCTCCCTTAATAACATCCAGGTCAAATGGAAATCCCGGTTTTAATAAGGTATTGGGTACGGTTTGCGCAATAGCCAGGGAGACATCACTGCTATCTGATGGGAATTCAACACTATTGATCATGTATTGATGTCCTGTTTCTACAAAATATTCCGCTTTTGCCGTTTTCTTTTTTACAATGGTATCGCCGGTAACCTTTGCATTGAACCACCCTTTGTTCTCAGTATGGCTACGCAGGATGTCAACATTCTTTTGAATATCGACCTGGCTGAATAGAACTGGAGGTTCGCCCCATTTTTCCCTCAGGTTTTTAAACAAACCTTTTTTAGCATTGCGGAACATGTTGTGTATGGCAAGCTTAGGGCGCATGCCCAGGAAAGTTGTATTGGGTCTTGGACGGGTGAGCGATTCAAGATCGTTTCGTAAAACCTTTTTTTCCCTGGCTTTTAGGTCCGGTCCTTCCACCTTTACATTGGCCCCTGTATATAATTTGTCGTTCTCAGGTAAATGCCTGGTACCCTGGCATCCTGCCAGTACAATTAAAATGCTAAAGATTAAGATCCTTGAAATACTAATGGTCATTGCCCTGATGAATTTTAATTAGTTCCTGATGTATTCTCCTGCCTTGGTCTTCTCTTCCTGAATAATTCCATAAACCGGTTATAATCCACAGATAAAATAAAACTCAGTCCTGTTTCAATGATGTATCCATCCACTATACCCTGATATTCATTTTGCCTGTAAAAACGTATCATGTACCGGCCGTCCCTGCTCAACTGATAATCCACTGCAATGTTGCCTGCTATATTGTTGCTTTGCTGGTTACTGTTTGTTTCTCCTTCCAATTGAAAGTTACTTCCCACTGTAACAGTAAGCCGGTCGTTCAACAACCGTTTGCTCAAACCAATATTCAGATCCGTACGGCTTCTCCGGTTGCCCGTTGTATAGTCCTCAGTTGATACCACATCAAAATTCAGATCAACACCATTGATAAGTCCTGCAGCCAACTGATTGAGTTGTTCTGTTAGCAAACGGCTTACACTTTGTCTTGCATATGTTCCAAAGCTGAAACCTGCACCGCTGCTTTCAAATGGATTTTCTCCTACAAACCTGTTTAGAAGCAACAGGGAAAATACCTGTTTGTTGATCTCTCCTTCATCCTGCCTTATCATATTTAACCTGGTATCAACAGTGGTAATGATCTCATTTGATATTCCATAATTGCCTTCGGGTAAAACAATATCAAAGTCAACGATGGGTTTCATAAGTTCGCCTGTAAGATTGAGGTGCACCTCAAACGGGAGCTTTTGCAGATAGATATTTTTATTGGCATCTGGTGAAAGCTGGTCCACTACGAGATCAATCGGGGAAGTGTTAGCTATGTAAATAGCTTTTACATTTAATAAGGCTGTAGTGGGTTCACCAGTCCATGTGATGGTACTTCCTTTTTCTATATCAAATTTTCTTTGGAGAAAGTTGAATGATAACTGGTAAGCGCCCTGTTCAAGTGTGTAATTTCCAACAAGTGTGATCTTTCCACTGGGGTCAATACCTGCAGATAATAATGCCTCGCCCTGAACATTCAGGAAATCTCCATTGGCCTCATCCACGATCACATTAAATATGGCTTCTTTTTTTATCTCAATGTTGGCGGCAATATCAAAACCAAGCACACTGGAAATATTCAATGAATCATATTCAAGGAACAATGAATCGTTTTCAGGTGCATCGAAGTCTACAAATTCAACCACACCTTTTCGTTCTACAACACCCGGTTCTTCCTGTGGTATTACAACAAAGAGGTTGGTGCCATCATTAACGGTTACCGACCCATCAACCACCGGTCTTATTTCTGTTCCGGTGATGTTCAGGTCTGAAGTAATATTAAGCTTGCCATAATAAATCTTGTTTTGTTCTTTGGTCGAATTTAAAACCTGGAAGTTTGTAGCATTCACCTGCAGATCAAAATCGTAATTGATAAAATTGCTGGTCAGCACAATTCCATCAAGCACCAGGGTATTGTTTACAGAATCCCTTATTGTAAAATCATCAAATACAAAACCTTCTTCAGTAACTGATAAAGTTTCATTATTTATCCTGAACTGGCTACCCAGCATGGTAAACGAAAAACTTGCATTATTAAAATTGAGGTCGCCATTTATATCGGGTGCAGCAGTTGTACCCCTGATGCTTACATTGCCATCTATTGAGCCGGAAGCATTGGTGATGGCCTGTGCAAATGCGCCTTCCATGGTGTTAAGTTGTAATTGCCTCACAATAAGGTCAAGGTCAAGGTTAATGTCATTGCCAGCAGGGGCAAATGAACCTGTAAGCGAAATGTCATTACCGCGGCCGGTAATGGTTGCATTTGTTATATAACGGTTACCTGTACCCGAACTCACCTGCAGGTTTACATTCCCAATAGTGTCCTGCTTAAGGCTCAGGTCATTAATGTTCAGGTTACTCGTAAATACCGGTGTGGTCATCAGGTTCCTGAATGTAACTTCTCCATTCATAACGCCATCTACCAGAAGGGAGTCTGATTTAACGAAACCGGTAATGGTAGATACCCTGAAATTGTTGAAATTGACCTGTAATGGCTGGCCATTGCCTGCAATGCTATTCAGACTTAAGCTCTGATTTCCTTTTTGCAACATAAAGTTATTGGCTGTAATTACATCAGGGCCAATGGTAATATAATTATCAGGGGATATGGTCCATGGCTCATAATTCAATAATAAACTATCCGGATTCAGTTTTATAGAATAGGTGCCTGATGCAGGCTGGGTAACAATTCCGCTCAGATAATATTTATTCTTTGCATTAAGGTCATCAATACCCAGGTTAAAATCGATCACATTATTCATTGCTGTGGCATTGATGCGGGTGTTAAAGATGTCGAAGCCGTTACCCTGTTTGATCCTTGCAACATTACCTGTAACCTCTAAGCCCCTGACTGACGTATTTGCGTTCAGGCTGAGGTTACTGAGCTCCTTGCCATTGAATAAAATATAGGGTGTGGTCAACTGAGCATGCATGCCGCTATCTGAAGAAAAACTTCCGCTTGCATGCAGGGTTTCCATAGTAGTAAGTCCCGGAACAAAAGAAGACATAATGGGTGCATATGCTATATCGGCCCTGAATGTAAAATCATAAGGTTGCAATGGGGTTTGCCTGGAAGGGGGCGTTACCGAAAAATAGGGCTCTATGCTGTTTTGAAGAATGCCTGCAAGTTCCGAAAGCCTGTATTGCCCTGAGATATATGCATTGGCAACATCACTTTTAAAACTGATGTAGTTGCCATTGGCATTGGTGCCGGCTAATAATTGAACAGAATCGAGTGGCAGGCGGTCTTTATCAGATACCAGTAAGGCTTTTGTGATCAGCACATCCGCATCCATATTGTCGGAGGTAATATTGGAAACTGTTCCATCTATCTTTCCCCGGAATATAAATGGGCTGGTTGTGAAGTGAAGAGGCATGGTCTTGATGCTGTCGATCATTCCGTTGATGTTGAAAGACGGGTCATCCGAAAAATTTCCGCTTGCAATAACATTCAGGTCGGCATTGGGGTCATTGATATTGGCATTTACATTAAAAACAGATCCATTCAATGAGCCATCCAGTTTTATATTCCGGTATTGATACCTGTTATATCCAAAGCTGCCAACATTGCCTGTGAATTTTGTATTGATGCTGTTTGGCGTAATACCTTTTCCGTTGAATCTGAAATTTCCTGTTACGTTACCAAACTGTTCCGGTTGTCGTATTATGCTGCCCAGCCTTAATCCATTTGTTCTCACCTGAGCATTATAAACAATGGCTTCAGGATTCGCCAGGTTACTGAATTTGCCATTGACGGCAATGGAACCTGCGGTGGTGTTCACATTAAGATTGGTTTGAAGACTGCCGGCGTTTCCCGATATGCTTCCCCTGATGTCAAATTCTTCCGGTAAATTAATATCCGGAGTTGATAACCTTTGCCCGGTGAACAAGGCTATATCAGTTTGTGTTGTATGAAGACGATCAATGATAAAATTTCCTCCTGCATTTTGCGGTTCCATGAGCCCTACAAGTGTACCATGGGCATCGATCACGGTATTGCCTAATCCATCAAACTGAAGACTTTCAAGATGTAATCTGTTTAACGTACCGCTGCCTACTATATTGAAATACCATACATCCTCGGGATTAGCAAGGGCGGGATTGGATCTTAATTGTGGAGCAAGGTTAAGGATATCTTTTACCTGCACCCGGCTGTCAACCAGTTCAATGTCAAGCTGCGTCTGAGGAAAATTTTCTGCCAGCGCTTCATAGGAAGCATAATGCATCATTGCACTTCTGCGGATCTCACTTCCCGGGGTTTTGATATACAGATCTTTGAGGTAGGCCTGTTGGTTTGAATAAAGCATATTACCCTGCAATGCCTGAAGTTCGAATCCATTTTTTTCAGTAAAGCTTCCCTTTAAAATTTTACCTCCTATGGAATCCTCGTTCATTATGAAATCCTGAATATGCAAGGTGAGTTCTTCACCAAGCAGGTGGTTAAAATCCATTCCATATCTTACTCTGGGTTCATTATCATTATCAAATGCAATACGGTTACTGTTCATTTGAATATTTCCTACCCTGATATCCCATCCGGCCTGTGCTTCTGCTTTTACTTCCTGTTTCACTTCTTTAGCAAGTAACACAGCTGTTTCTTTTTTACCCAGGCGAATGTCGATCCTGGAATTGTTCAGTAAAAGTTCATCAAGCCATACCTTATTGTTGGTTAAATCCAGCGCTCTCTCCTCAGCTTTAAACTGACCGATATTGACGGTTGAATAAAATTCTGAAACTTCATTTGCATACTGTACATTGATCTTACTGAGGTCAATGCTTCCAATACTTAGTTTCATTGCCACAGGTGTGGCTGCTTCTGCAATATCTTTTGATTCCGGTTCTGGTGTAACCAGTGGTTTTATCTGTTTAATAGTGGCCTGCACATTCCGGGCTATGACGCTGGAAATATTATAATGTTGCAGGTAGGGATCAAGCGTATCTATGGCTGCAGTGAGGTTTCCGATATGGGCAAACATATCGCTGCCGCTTACTACATCAGTATATATGAGCCGTATGTTGTCAAGGCTAAGGTCACTTATTGCCAGTTTCATTGGTGCCGTTTGCGATGTATCCGCAGAGGGCGGAGTAGTAAATGCATCCACTATAAACTGGAAATTGAATACGGTATCGGGAAGGGTTCTTTTAATTTTGGCAGTGATGTTTTGAAGTTCCAGGTCTTTCACAAGTACTTCATTTGAAAAAAGCTTGAACAGGTTAAGATTAGCACGGATGGTTCCACCGGAGATCAGGGTATCTTTTGACTGGTCTTCAATGTAAATATCCCTGAGACTGATATTTCCTGAAAGTCCGAAACTGATCCTACCTACATCAACACGGGTATTTAGTTTATCCTGTAAATAATTTTCAACTTTTCCTGTCATAAATCGCTGTACAGGAGGCGTGAGGATCAGCAGGAATATAACCAGGATGAATAATAACAGGAACAGGATGGTCTTTAAAAGGATCCTTGCAATCTTTCTGGGATAGTTTACCGGTTTTTTTTCTTTATCCATGTTAACGGGGGATGGGCTGCTACATATTTACAAAACACAGGCCCCGACAGGATAATATAGAAATCTTCCCCGAATGGTTAATTTCTTTCCATGCACCGGGAATAAGGGGATGCACAACATGTTGTTGTAGAATAATTTCTACAAGCCCATCAATAAAGCAAACTGAAAAATCCAGGGATATTTATTCAATAGATCAGAGCCTCTTCCTCTACCAGTTTTGATTTGTGATCTGCAGCGCTTCGTAAAACACTTGCGATATATTTCTGGCAGAGTACTCCGGGATCATACCTGTTGAACTCTTCACTTAACCTCTTCACATTGGTTTGATAAGTAGAATTAGTCAGGATCTTTGTTACACCATTCAGGATCTGCCGGGCGGTAGGCTTTTCTGTTTTAAGATTGATACCCAGCTTAAAATATCCGATTCTTGCATTGATCTCATTTTTGCCCTCATGAACACCGGCTACCAGCATGGGAAGTTTATTTTGAATGGATAATAAAACACCACCATAACCACCATTGGTGATATATACATCAGCAATTGGCATTACATCGTTAAAGGGTATGAAATCTTCAATAATAAAATTGTTTTGCGGATATCTTTTTCTCAGTTCATTGGTATTTGATCCACCTGTTGTAACAATCACTAAATGGTTTGAATCCTTAAAGGCTTCCAGTACAGGCACAATGATCTTTTCAACATCTTTTTCAACAGTTCCCTGTGTTACCAGGATCACTTTATCAACATCTTTTAATTTTTCACTGAACCAGGGCCTGTCATCTTTTTTCTTTGAATACGGAAGCAAAGGGCCAACAAAATGAATGTGGCTGCTCATGTCGCTCCTTTTATATTCAAAGCCTGGTGTGCCACTTTGAAAAACCATTGTTGATTTTAAGATCATTACATCAAATATGTTTGCTCCCTGTGCATTGATACCGTATTTCCTGAATGTATCGTTCATCAGTTTTGCAGGTTCGGCGAAGAGTAGCTTATTGGAAATGAATCGCAACAACTGCTGTTTAAGTTTTCCGGCGATGGTATAGGAAGGTGTCATTCCCAATCCTGTTGGTGCAAGATCTTTTGAAGTTTCGGGCAAAGGAAAAATATCAACACCGATCACAGGCACATTCATTTTTTCCTTTACGAACGGAATACCACCAAAGGTGATATCGGCGATCATTAATTCAAATTGAAATCCTGCATATATGTCCACGATATCTTCATAATATTCTGGTCCTCTTAAAATAAATGCATTGATGATATCGAATTTTAATTTGGCTATTTGTCCCTTCAGTTTATTCCTTTCTGGAAATATCCTGTCTATGTCCCCATGGGTGGCGCCAATATCAAGAGCATTTTTGAGGCGGTAAAAGGGGATGCCAAGCTTTTTTATTTTGTCTGCATAAATATCGGAGGTATACCACCTTACATCGCAGCCCAATTCCTTCAGGTGAACGGCCAAACCTGTCAGTGGATTAAAATGTCCGTCGGCAGGAACGCTTGCAAATAAAATTCGTGTTCCGGGTGCAATTGTATTCCTGTCAGAAAAAATTTTTTCCGTATTCATTGCTATTGGTTTGTTGGTTAAGGGTTTTTGTGAAAACGAAAATAATAGGTATAGGAACCGTCAGCAATCCACTCGTGAATGAATTGATGCATTTGATAAATGAATTGCCCCTCCAGTTATTACTGACAATTTATGTAGTGTTATTCCCAATTGGTGCACCATTGGATTGCCTTCTTTTTTACAGGGAAATAGATTTGCACGGACAGGTTCCTGTCATTTTTTATAATCATGAATAAAATAACTATTCTGCTTGTATTGATTTTATTGTTGCGTTCTGATAAAACCTTTCCCCAGGCCTTCCAGAACCGGCCAGTATATACTTCAATGCATTATATAAAAGATAGCCTGGCAGGCGGACAGCGCAACTTAAATGATAAACCATTAACTGAAATTGAAATGCTTACTGATTCCAGAATTCCAGCCAGGACAATTTTGGGATATAGTGCGCAACAAAGGCCTGTAGAAGCCTGGTTTTTTCCCGGTACCAGTAATGAAAGAGCGCTTGTAGTGGGCGGAATGCATGGTTCGGAGCTGTCATCAGTGGAAGTGGCAGGAAAGCTTATTGATCTTTTAAGTTCAGGCCGGAAACCATTCTTTAATGTTATGATCATTCCGGTGCTTTTCCCTGACAATGCAGCAGCAGGTATGGCGGAGAAAGCAGGTGATATCAATAAGGGTAGATATACAACCCGTTTACATGCCGATCCTAACAGGCAGATGCCTCCGTTGGGGAAAACATTTTCCATTCATGATGCACATGATCATGCCGGCAGGTTGATTGAAAGAGAGAACCAGATGTTGTTGAATCTGATCCAGGAGTTTGTTCCATCAAGAATAATAAGTCTGCACGCGATAAGGGATGTTAAAAAAGGAGGTATTTATGCTGATCCCAGAACCGATTGTAAAGGCGTTGCTCTGGGATTTGAAGAAGACAGCATGTTAGCGGTTTCAATGGCAAAATATATTCATGATGAAGGAGGCAGGGTTCCGGGTAACAGGATGGAAAGTCAGATCACCGCATTGTATTATAAAGATCCTCCGGCAGTGCCCAAAGGGGCCATTCAAAAAAGAACGCTTGCCGGTTCATCGTTGCCGGATAATCGTGGTTTTGGCGTATCACTTGGTGGCTGGGCATCAACGGCTGTTTGTGATGGAGAAAAAACAAGGGATGCCATAATATTGATCACGGCTGAATTTCCCGGTTACAAACCTTCCGGTCTTTACACAGGTAAGGCTAAGGACGATTGCATCCGGAATGTTTCATTGTTTGCAGAATCCATTAAGAACATATTTCTGGAACCGGATGCGAATAAAATTGATTAGGCAATGCAAAAAAAGCTCCGGACTGTATACATACATCAGGCTTATCAATTTGCAGATGTCATTTTTCCAGGTGATCTTTTAATGATCTTCCAATGATATGGTTCCAGCCTTCATTGAATTTTTCTTTTGCAAGATCCGGATTTGATTCAGGAAATGTCTCCAGCCCTTCATGGGTAAGTTGTAACCTGGTTGAATTGCCTTCCTCAAAAAGTTCAAAAACAACAAGGGAATTTCCTTCATATCCTTCATACCTCCAGGTATAGCTGATCTTTTTAAAAGGGATCACTTCTGTAACCTTACACAGATGCACATACACCTTATCATCAGAACCACCCTTAAAGCTGAATTCAAATCCTTTTTCGGGTTTGAAATCAGCCAGATCAAAATACCATTGCTTCATTTCATTTTTGTAGGTGATGGCTTTCCATACTTTTTCAACAGGAGCAGAAAATATCCTTTCAATTACAACCGGTTCATTTTTCATTTTTTATTTATTTGATGTTTCTCTTTTTTGAGCATCAGTCGCATTCATTCAGGATCTTATAGTGTTTTAATATCTGTGCGTAGTTATCATACCGGACAGCGGAATTCAAACTGGATTTTTTTTCCAGCATCCGGTTAACCGCTATTCCTTTGAATCGCCAATCACACTGAATCCGCATCTCTCAATCGTTTTTCAGGATCCAAGTTATAGAACCATTTGGTTACACAAATAAAAAAACCTCAGTGAGGTATTTTTCTGGCGCTAATAAATTAATCAATTATTGCTTCTTGAGCAGGTGGAATATAGGAAGGAACAACATTGTACACGGGCGTAGTGGATTTGAGATAGGCAAAAATTGACCGGAGGTCTTCATCAGAGGCCTTTGAGTAAGATGGCCAGGGCATGGGTGGCATCATAGTCCTTGTATTGTCAAGTCCTTTAAATTTACCCTCTCTTATGGCTTTAAAAAATTGTTCTTCTGTCCAATTACCAATACCTGTTTCATCTGAAGTGATATTTGCGGCAAATGAAGTTCCCCATGGTCCGGTCATAGCTGTGCCGGTAGAACTAAACAATACATATCCGTTGATATCGTTGGCCGGAGGAAGCTGGTAATATTGGGGATGACCGGAAAGTAAACGGCTGGTATCGTAAGCGGGTCCCTGGGGCGACATCACTATTGGTGAGTGGCAATCATTGCATCCCATAATGGTTACAAGGTACTTTCCGCGTTTTACCATACTGTCCGGGTTCAGGGCAATCGTGGATTGCAGGATCCCCTCATAATTCCCGGACAGTTCACGGCTACTGTTAAAAGAATAAACACCTGTAGTTATTATAAGTGTGAATGCGAAAACTATCAGTAATATTTTTTTCATGATCTCCGTTACCTTTCTTAAGCCAATGCCATTTCTTCATTCAGAGGCTGTATTATTTTACTAAAGCGGTGTTTTGAAAATTCGGCTTCTGCTTTTTGTAAAACAGTTTTGAAAATGATGGATGGCATTCCATTTTTAATTGATTTTATCCAGTCCAATGCTTCCGTGTTGTTTATTCCCCTTAGCATCCATGTTGTATAAAAATCCTGCATCCATGGAGCCACGCTTTGAGCGATGCTGGTACTTATGGTTTTTATT
>CAMPIQ010000099.1 GCA_946886475.1 uncultured Chitinophagales bacterium
ATTATAACCTAGGTGTTTTTACTAACTGCCAATGTCTATGAAACCGTTATCCGTAACTAGTGTAATTACTTTTATTCTTTCGTTTTTTTTCGGTGTAACAACCCATGGTCAATCCTTCGGAGTAAATGCTTCCGCCATCTGGATGACCGATTGCAATCAAAGCAATTTTTTTAATACCACAGGCAGCGGCGCTGCTTTAATAGGTCCTTCAGCAAATGTTTTTACCGCCAGCAATTTTGGTTCACATACCAGGAATTCAGGCACCCTCATTTTGAGAGGAGCACAGGTAAAAACTTTTAAAACCCCGGGGATCTCCAATGTATGTAATGTGCGTATGTATTACCGCGCCTATCTTACAAGCGGAGCGCCCGGAAGTTTTACTTCCATTGATCTCCCTTTGATTGATAATTGTGATGCAGGAACAGGTCAGTATCCATCCGGAGGCACCTGTGTTGATGGTGACCAGAAATGGAGCAGGGTGATTCCTGATGGTGCAACCACACCTTATGCACCAGTGAACCTTACTACTCTTAATGCAGGGAAATATACACTGGAAGTTTATTACGAAGTAACAGGATCAGCTACATCAACAACACTATGTAATGAAACGGTGTTATTGAATAATGGCGGTGCTAATTACACTGCCGGTTTTTCAATAACTGATCCTGATCTGAGCAGTACCAATCCAACTACCTGTAATGGATCGCAGGGATCTATATCAATTACCGGTTTAACTCCCGGAACAAGTTATGATGTAAGCTATTCAGATGATGGCAATCCAATTGGTCCGGTATCGCTTATTGCCGATGCATCCGGTATCGTTACCATTACAAATCTGAATGCCGGAGTTTACGCAGATTTTACATTGTCAGTAAATGGTTGTACCACTTTTCTCAACACCGGATTGATACTATCAAACCCTGTATATACGCCAACGTTTTCTGCCATTCCTTCTTTTTGTGCAGGATCAACACCTCCAACATTATCAACAACATCAAATAACGGGCTCACAGGTACATGGAATCCTTCCGTGATCAATAATCAGGCATCAGGGTCATATACTTTCACTCCTGCAGCCGGACAATGTGGAATTCCCATTACGAGGAATGTAACGGTAAATCCAAATGTAACACCAACATTTAGCTTTGGAACAACACTCACCATTTGTAATGGCGGAAGTGTTCCTGTACTCCCAAATACTTCATCAAACAGCATTAGCGGTACCTGGAGTCCTGCTACTGTTGATAACCAGAATTCAGGTGTTTATACATTCACACCAAATGCCGGCATTTGTGCAACGGCTGCCACATTCACCGTAACTGTGAATCCTAACGTTACTCCAACATTCAGCTTTGGCACTACCCAGTCAGTTTGTGCGGGAGCAAGTGTACCAACACTTCCTTCAAGTTCTCAGAATGGAATAACCGGAACCTGGAGTCCGGCAACAGTAGATAACCAGGCATCAGGAACCTATACTTTTACACCAACGGCCGGTCAGTGCGCCACACCGGCTACATTGGATGTAACGGTAACGCCTAATGCCATTCCAGCTTTCAGTTTTGGAAATTCATTGACCATTTGTGCAGGCGCGGGTGTTCCTGGCTTACCAACTACATCGGACAATGGTGTAACCGGTAGCTGGAATCCTGCCACGGTTGATAACCAGGCGTCCGGAACTTATACATTCACGCCAACAGCCGGTATTTGTGCTACTCCGTTTACTTTCAATGTTACGGTGAGTCCGAATATTACTCCGTCGTTCAGCTTCGGCACTTCGTTAACCATTTGTGCAGGAGCAGGCGTTCCCACCTTAACTCTTAGTTCAACAAATGGAATTACAGGTACCTGGAGTCCGGCAACAGTTGATAATCAGAATTCAGCTGCCTATACTTTTACACCTGATGCAGGCCAGTGTGCTTTACCTGCAAGCTTTAATGTAACCGTCAATCCAAATATTACACCCTCATTTGATTTTGGAACGTCATTGACAATTTGTTCTGGCGCTGGTGTGCCTTCTTTACCTGCAAGTTCTGCAAATGGAATTACGGGTACATGGAGCCCCTCTGCCGTAAGCAATACTTCTTCGGGAACATACACCTTTACACCATCGGCAGGTTTATGTGCCACCCCGGTAAATTTTGATGTTACTGTAAATCCAAATGTAACACCCACCTTCAGTTTTGGAACAAGTGTTACCATATGTTCGGGTAACAGTGTACCAACCCTTCCTTCAACTTCCGACAATGGAGTTGCAGGAACATGGAGCCCTGCTACAGTTAGCAATACTTCTTCAGGCACCTATACATTTTCACCGGCTGCAGGCATATGTGCTACCGGCACAACATTTACTGTAACGGTATCACCTAATATCACCCCAGCATTCAGCTTTGGAACATCTCTTACCATTTGTGAGGGCGGAACGGTTCCGGCATTGCCAACTACATCATCAAACGGAATTACAGGAACATGGAGTCCGGCAACAGTTGATAATCAGAACTCCGGTGTGTACACATTTACTCCAACGGCAGGATTGTGTGCTACCACAACAACATTTACCGTTACTGTAAATCCAAATGTAACACCAACATTCAGTTTCGGAACAAGCCTGACCATTTGTGCAGGTGGCACAGTTCCTTCAGTACCGCTGGTTTCATCAAATGGAATTACGGGTACCTGGAGTCCATCAACTTTTGATAACCAGAATTCAGGCGTTTATACTTTTACACCATCACCGGGTTTGTGCGCTGTTCCTGCTACTTTCACCATTACTGTTAATCCAAACGTTACACCTGCATTCAGTTTTGGTACAACATTGACTATTTGTGCAGGCGCATCCGTGCCTGCTTTGCCAACAACATCTGATAATGGAATCGCCGGCACCTGGAGCCCGGCATCAGTCAGCAACACCTCATCCGGCAGTTATACATTTACGCCTGCCGCCGGATCATGTGCAACACCTGTAACATTTTCAGTGACAGTAACACCAAATGAAACACCTGCTTTCAGTTTTGGTACCAGCCTGAATATCTGTACCGGTGGAACGGTACCTGCTTTAGTGAATACTTCTTCAAACGGAATAAGCGGCACCTGGAACCCGGCTGTTGTTGACGACCAGGCATCCGGCACTTATACATTTACTCCATCAGCAGGCCTCTGTGCCACTACCGCAACTTTTACGGTTACGGTCAATCCGATTGTAACACCTTCGTTTAGTTTTGGAACAACGCTTTCCATATGTGCAGGGGCAGGTGTACCAACTCTAAGCAGTACATCTGTAAACGGCATTACAGGAACATGGAGTCCGGCAACAGTTGACAACCAGGCATCAGGTGTGTATACATTTACACCAGCTTCCGGACAGTGTGCCAATTCAACAACATTTACTGTAACTGTTACTGCCAATACCATCCCAACGTTTAGCATGGGAAGCACGCTTACTATTTGTGCAGGCGCCTCTGTGCCTGCTCTTTCAACTATTTCGGATAATGGAGTAAATGGTTCCTGGAGCCCGGCTGCAATAGACAACCAGACCTCAGGCGTTTATACTTTTACTCCTGATGCAGGAATCTGTGCAACTACAATAACTTTCACTGTTACGGTTAATCCCAACCTGACACCTTCATTTGATTTTGGAACATCACTTACCATTTGTTCAGGGGGATCGGTTCCGGCATTGATAAATACATCTACCAATGGAATTACAGGTACCTGGAGTCCTGCTATTGTTAACAACCAGAATTCAGGCACTTATACATTTACGCCCGATGCAGGACAGTGTGCAGTATCTGCAACTTTTACAGTAACAGTAAATGCCAACGTTACACCTGTATTTAGTTTTGGACCTACACTATCTATTTGTGCGGGAAGTTCCGTTCCAACCTTACCTTCCAGTTCTGATAATGGTATAGCAGGTACCTGGAGCCCGGCAACAATAAATAACCAGGCTTCTGCCGTGTATACCTTTACGCCGGCAACAGGCGTTTGTGCCACCGCTGTAACATTCACTGTATCAGTTACTCCTAATACCATCCCAACCTTCAGCTTCGGCACCAGTCAGGTAATTTGCGTTGGTGGCACCGTTCCAACGCTGCCAACAACATCTGACAATGGACTAGCCGGAAACTGGAATCCGTCAGTTGTAAGCAATCAAACATCAGGTGTTTATACATTTACACCAACACCTGTACCGGGAGAATGTCTTGCACCGGCTACATTTATTGTAACGGTAAACCAGGTGGTAACGCCAACATTTGATTTTGGAACTGTTTTAACCTTATGTTCAGGCAATACTGCTCCTGTTTTACCAACTACTTCTACAAATGGAATTACAGGTACATGGAATCCTGCGGTTATCAGCAACACAGCATCCGGAACGTATACATTTACATCTGCACCTGGTCAGTGTGCAATGGCAACTGCTACGCTTGAAGTAACGGTTACGCCGGTTGCTTCGGCAATATCATTCCAGTCCGATACAACTGTAAATGATGGTTCCATCATTCCGGTAAATAACATTTCAGTTTCACCATCAGGAGTAAGCTTTACATGGACCAATTCAAATCCGGCCATTGGCCTGGCTGCATCCGGTACCGGAAATATTCCTGCGTTTACAGCAACCAATACCGGTAATACACCCATCACCGGAACTATCACCATTACCCCAACCATCAATGGCTGTGCCGGCGCACCTGTCACTTATATCATTACGGTAAATGCACTGATCAAAGATGTATTTGTACCGAATGTGTTCTCGCCAAATGCCGACGGCAAAAATGACCTGCTGAAAGTTTACGGTAACTATATTGTAAAAATTGATATGCGCATCTTCAACCAGTGGGGCGAACAGGTGGAACGCATCACAGACCGGAATAAAGGCTGGGATGGAAGACACCAGGGTAAGGCACAACCGGTAGGTGTTTATGTTTATGCACTTGAAGCCGTTTTAACTGATGGACGTACCGTAAAACTGAAAGGCTACATTACTTTATTGCGATGATCTTATCTCAACCTGATTAATAAGCCATGTAATACATGCATTATGAAAACCGATATCCTAAATAAAATGATAAATAAACCAATGAAACTGTCTGTTCTTTTTGTCACAAGCCTGTTACTGGGCAGCATGAACCAGCTGGCTGCACAAACAGATCCTCATTTCACCCAGAATTATACTTATCCCATGTATATCAACCCAGCCATGACAGGGAGCAGTGATGGGGATTACAGGGTTTCTGCCATTTACAGAAGCCAATGGGGCGGCATTGGAAATCCGTACCGTACCGGAGGCATCTCCTTCGATGCAAGAACAAATAATAATCTTGCGCTGGGGGTTAACCTGATGAACCAGTCGGCAGGTGATGCAGGATTCAATTATTTCAATACCTATGCTTCAATAGCCTATACCGGAGTAAAATTTGGCAGGGATGAGAATCACCGGGTGGTATTTGCCATGCAGGCAGGCCTGATCAACAGAAGTGTTGACCAGACCAAATTCAAATGGGGTGAACAATGGAACCCTATCACAGGATACAATGCTTCCAATCCTTCCACTGAAAGTTTTGCTGCTACCTCAGCTACTACTTTGGATATGGGTACAGGTGCCATGTATTATGATGCATCCCCAAATAAAAAATTCAATGTATTTGGAGGCATTTCCTTTTTTCATATCAACAAACCAAACGACCCGATCATCTCAAGTCAGGGTACAGAACTGAATACTATTCCCATGCGTTATACGGTTCATGGCGGTGTTAGCTTAAACCTTATGGCAGGAACCACGATTGTACCTCATTTTCTTTATAACCAGCAGGGAAATGCAAGAGAAACCATGCTTGGCGTATATGCCCGCAGGATTGTGAATGAAGAAACTGATGTTATGGTTGGAGTTTATTACCGTTACAAAGATGCTATTGCACCTTACTTTGGAGTGGATTATAAAAACTTTCTTGTTGGATTGAGTTATGATGTGAACACCTCAAAACTCGGAGCCATGACAAGAAGCATAAACAGTTTTGAACTCAGCTTCTCTTACATCATGAGAAAAGCAATCAAAAGCAGTTTTGATTTTAATCCCTGTCCGCGATTGTAACTTAAATGAACAAATTCATTCAACGTTTGACCAATACTACTATGAATACCTTTCTATCAACCACCACACACCAACGCCCTTCAAGGGCCAGTGTTAAAACCATAACTACTGCAGCGCGGTTTTTATTTGCCATAACAGGATGTCTGATCCTTGGAAACGTATATGGCCAGGCCGATAAAAGACTGGTGCTGGCAGATCAATATTACAATGCCGGTGATTATTATACCGCTGCCGGCCTGTATGGCCAGTTCCTGAATCCTCCGGTTAAAGCAAGATCAACCAGCGATTTCCCATTGAATGCCAACAGGAACGCCGAAGGAAGAACCGGTAAGTACAACAGCAAAAATGATATATTATTCAGGCAGGCCGAAAGCTACCGGCTTGCTAATTACTGGATGGAAGCATCGGCATTATATAAACAATGCTTTCAAAAAGATTCTTCAGCATTTTCATCTGCTTTATACTGGTATGCCGTGTGTCAGCGAAGCCTCGGTAATTTAGAAGAAGCCGGTAAATCTGTAACAGAGTTCATTCAAAACTATTCTAACGGAAATTCTTTAAAGCAATCAGCACTGAAAGAAAAGGAAACTATTAATTTCATCAGGAAGGAATTGGCAAGACCCGACACGGTTCTTTACCGGGTAAATCAACTCCATTCCAACCTGGGAAAAGAAAAAGGATACTTTGCGCCCGTTGCAATGAATGGTCAGTTCCTCATCACAAGCACACAGGCTGATTCTGTTGCTCATGGTGAAAATCCATATCATAACAGGCTTTTCATTACTACATTATCAAATGGCATCATCGAAGCTGCCAGTCCAATGATGATAGAAGGCCTTGATGGAACATTCAATCAGGGAACTGCAAGCATGGACCAAAGTGGTAACCGCTTATATTTCACACAATGGAAAAATGTGAATGGGGAACAGGTATCCTCTATCTATCTGTCAACAAAATCTTTAAATGGATGGAGCAAACCAGTGCTCCTGCCCTCCATCAATAAGCAGGGATTCAACAGTAAACAACCTTTTTGCAGCGCTGATGGCAAATATTTATTCTTTGCTTCTGATATGAAAGGAGGACAGGGCTCATTTGATATCTGGTATGCACCCATTTTAGAAAATGGCAAAACAGGTACACCAGTAAATGCCGGAACAACCATCAATACATCAGGCAACGAACAAGCCCCATTTTACCATGCAACTTCCGGAACTCTTGTATTTTCTTCAGACTGGCTGCCAGGAATGGGAGGATATGATCTCTTTTCTTCAACAGGATGGGGCACTGAATGGAAAACACCAGGCAATCTGGGACATCCTGTTAACTCTTCCAGAGACGATGTTTATTTCTATTCCACAGGTAAAAATATTCTCGATAATGCCTACTTCAGCTCCGACAGGGGTGCAGCCTGTTGTCTCACAACCTATAACGTAATGAAAGCGCCCAAGAAAAAAATAATGAGCGGTGTGGTATACAACTGTAAGCTGAATGAACCGCTTGCTGATGCTGAGTTAACCATAAAAGATAATGAAGGAAATATTGTACAGTTAAAAACAGGTTCGGATGGTGCTTACAATTTTGTATTTGATGAAAACAAAGATTATCATATTACGCTGGCAAAGGACCTGTACATTGATACTACAGCTAAAGCAATGATCGCAGGCAGAAATGAAACTGCATGGCACACCGATACTTTGTTCAATGCCCCGTTATGCATGGAAAAAAAGCTTGTAATAAAAGTAGAGAATGTGGTTACTGTTTATTTTGGTTTTGACAGGAGCGATATTGATGAAACCGGATTGGCAAAACTGGATTCCATCTATAACATACTTACCGAAGACACATCTGCCACCTTGCAGATCTCAGGATATACAGATGGGAAAGGGTCTGTAGAATATAATGCCAGGTTATCTGATAAAAGAGCCAGGTCATGTGCTGACTATCTCATACAAAAAGGTATTGATCCTGACAGGATCACCTTTGAATCTTTTGGTGCCTGCTGCCCGGTAGAAATGGAATTGCTCAATGGAAGAGACAATCCGGATGGAAGGGGAAGAAACAGGAGAGCCCTGATCAATATCAGCAGAAGTTCACCTAATCCATAACGGCGCCATTTGGTAATACCTGATTAAGTACCAGCGTGATATTAAAAATATAAAACAACCTGTCTGAATTCAGACAGGTTGTTTTAATTAATTACTCTATCTCTATTACCAGGTCGTCGGTTTTTACCATTGAGCCGGCGGGCAGTGTGAGTTGCTTTACTTTGCCTTCAGTTGTTGCAGCTATTGTTGTTTCCATCTTCATGGCCTCTATTACAAAGAGCGGCTGGTTTCTTTTCACCTGATCGCCCTCTTTTACCAGCACCTGTGATAATTTTCCCTGAAGCGGGGCGCCAACATGTTTGTTGTTTGATTTTTCTATTTTCTGATTTTCCCTGCTGATCACTTTTATTGACCTGTCCTGCACTTCAATGATCCTGGTTTGCCCGTTCAGTCTCATAAATACCTTACGCTTTCCGTCTGCATCGCTATCGCTGTAAGTAAGCAGCCGTACCAGAATGCTTTTTCCTTTGGCTATCTCTATCAATACTTCTTCATCTGAATGCAAACCATAAAAGAAATTAATGGTTGGTATGTGCCACACTTCCCCATATTCCTTTTTCTTAGCATAAAAAGCTTCAAAAACTTTAGGGTATAGCAGGTAAGAAAGCAGGTCGGTGAAACTAACAGTGTTGTCAAATTTTTCCCTGAACGCTTCAAATTCTTTTTCAAAGTTTACCGGGCTGAGATGTTCGTTAGGTCTTTCCGTATAAGGCTTTACATCTTTTAATATGATTTGTTGCAGTTGCGGATCAAAACCTCCCACCGGCTGGCCGATATCACCCTTAAAAAAAGAAATCACGGATTCAGGAAAAGAGATATTGTTTCCATTAAGCAGCACATCGTCTTTTGTAAGATTATTGGTAACAAGGAACAGTGCCATATCCCCTACTACTTTTGAACTCGGGGTAACCTTTATGATATCTCCAAACAATTCGTTCACTTCACGGTAGGATTTCTTGATATCTTCAATTTTATCACCAAGGCCAAGTGATTCGGCCTGAGGTTTAAGATTGGAATATTGCCCGCCTGGTATTTCATGGAAAAACACCTCCGCGCTGCCTGCTTTCATTCCACTTTCAAATGGATAATAAAATTCGCGAACCGCTTCCCAATAGGTGGAATGCTGGTTGAGTACCTGAGCCTTGTAGGGATTTTCCCGCTCATGAAATTTCATCATTTCAACTATTGCATTCAAACTGGGTTGCGATGTTAATCCGGACATTGCTCCTATGCAGCAATCCACAACATCAACACCTGCCTCAATGGCTTTGAGATAGGTTGCAGCCTGAAGCGATGAAGTATCATGGGTATGTAAATGGATGGGGATCTTAATGGTTTGTTTTAATTCACCAATCAGTTCGTAGGCAGCCCATGGCTTTAGAAGGCCGCTCATGTCCTTGATAGCAAGAATATGCGCCCCGCTGTTTTCAATTTCCTTTGCAAACTTTTTATAATAATCAAGGGTATATTTTGTGCGGGATCCATCCTGGATGTCACCACTATAACACATGGAAACTTCAGCAAGGCCATTCGTTTTTTTTCTGACGGCGTCAATGCTTTTCTCCATGTTACGCATCCAGTTCAGCGAATCAAAGATCCGGAATACGTCTATGCCGTTTTCCCAGCTT
The DNA here is from genome assembly GCA_946886475.1 of uncultured Chitinophagales bacterium. The sequence continues at coordinate 9,822 of CAMPIQ010000099.1, forward strand.
TTCACTACAAATTCTTCTACCAGGTTGTCGGGGTAGGCTTTGTAGCCTACTGCGTTGGCGCCCCTTAACAGCATTTGCAGAAGGATATTGGGTACAGCCTTCCTGATAAATTGAAGCCGCTGCCAGGGATCCTCATAAAGAAAACGCATGCAAACATCAAAGGTGGCGCCACCCCATACCTCCATTGAAAAAGTTTGAGGAAAATTCTGGGCAAAAGATCCTGCCACTTTCAATATATCAATGGTTCGTACCCTTGTTGCCAGCAAAGACTGGTGGGCATCGCGAAACGTAGTATCGGTATAATAGATCTTTTTTTCATTCAGCAACCATTTTGATACTTCATCCGGACCTTTTTCATCAAGCATTTGCTTTATGCCTGCAGGCATGGGCGCCTTATTATCAAAAAAAGGAACAATGGGCTTTTCAAATTTTTTGCCCTGGTCCGGCTTTGCAATGTCAGGGTGTCCATTGATTGAGATATCTGCCAGGTATCGAAGTATCCTGGTGCCCCTGTCCTGTTCCTTTCTGATCTGGAACAATTCAGGATGTTGTTGCAGAAAGTTTACCGTTGCTTCTCCTTTTATAAAAACCGGATGGCCTATTATATTCAAAAGAAACCTGATATTGGTCTTTACCCCCCTTATGCGGAATTCCATCAGTGCTCTTTTGAGTTTACGTACCGTATCCTCGATATTATTGGAATGCGCTGTCACTTTTACCAGGAGTGAATCAAAGAACGGAGAGATCTTCACTCCATTATATACACTGCCTTCATCAAGCCTGATCCCAAAGCCTTCCGCACTCCGGTAGGCCAGTACGGTACCATAGTCAGGCATAAAATCATTCTCAGGGTCCTCTGTGGTTATCCGGCACTGAATGGCAAATCCATTTTTCTGAACCTTGTCCTGCCGGGGCAATCTTATTACATCTTCGTATAATGCATGCCCTTCAGCAATATGGATCTGCGTCTTCACCAGGTCAATACCGGTGATCATTTCCGTTACCGTGTGCTCTACCTGTATGCGGGGATTCACTTCAATAAAGTATACCTGGTTATCCCTGTCCACCAGAAATTCAACTGTTCCTATATTATTATAACCCACCGAACTGCAAATGGCCACGGCATATTCATATACTTTTTGCTTTACACCTTCATGGAGATTGAAAGCTGGTGCCACTTCCACTATTTTCTGAAACCTTCTTTGAAGGCTGCAGTCCCTTTCAAAGAGGTGCATTACATTATTATGGTGATCCGCCACTATCTGCACTTCTATATGCCTGGGCTGGTCGATGAACTTTTCAAAGAACACCGTATCATCACCAAAAGCATTTTTTGCTTCACGCCGGGCTTCCTTGAAATTTTTTTCCAGCTCGTTTTCCGAACGGATCACTCTCATGCCCCGGCCACCGCCACCTGAAGCCGCTTTAAGCATCAAAGGAAAACCGATCCTTTTTGCTTCCGATACAGCAACAGATAGTTCATCAAGCGGTTCTTTGCTGCTTTCAATCATGGGCACACCGCACTGGCCGGCAATTTTTTTGGCCATTACCTTATCCCCAAGTTTTTGCATTACCTCCGGATCGGGGCCAATAAAAATTATCCCGCTGTTACGGCACCTGGCTGCGAATTCGAAGTTTTCCGAAAGGAACCCATAACCCGGATGAATGGCATCCGCGCCCGATTCCCTGGCCACGGCAATGATGGCATCCATATCAAGGTAAGGCTTCAGGGGGTCGTCATCAGCTCCGATCTGATATGCTTCATCTGCCTTATACCGGTGAAGTGAATACCGGTCTTCGAAGGTATAGATGGCCACCGTTTTAATCTCAAGTTCATTACAGGCCCTTAATATTCTTATGGCTATTTCACCACGGTTTGCAACCAGGAGTTTAGAGATCTTTTTAGTGGTCATAATGGTCTGGGGGTTTGAAAAAAGAATTGGGGTATTACTATGAAAATAATGTGATTAGGCTTTTCATACAAAAAGAATTAAAGCGAATATTTAATTATCCGGGGCTGGCACGGGATTTTACGTATTGATGATATCAAATATTATTTTTTTAAAATTCTTGCATGATATGAGTAATTGTTCTATTTTAGGACCGTAATTCTAACATCGTAGAGCAATCGCTCCGGAATAATACCTCTGAATAACCCTTCTCCCAATTTTCCTTGAGTAACATTTTTTCAATTCCTTTTTGAAATTTCCATCAGGATAAAATGCTATTACTATATGGTAACGGCTGCCAGGAAATTCCAATTTTATGAAGTGCCATAGTCCAGTTAAGTATGTGAAACGACACAGCGGTAAGGATTATCAAACCCTATTGTACTATGAGCAAAAGTATTTTAAGCGTCAATGGCAACAGAGCCATGAACTACCTGTTGCAAACCATTTTTGAAAAGGAATTCAGGTTAAAGCCGGTTTCAGATGTATTTGAGGCCATGTATTTTTTGAAAGTTAACAGGAACATTTCAGCATTGATTGTAGACATTGATTATCAGCCCCAGCAGGGTTGGGAATTGATAGAACATATAAAAAGCAGTACGCTATTTGATCTTCCGGTGATTGTTCTTACTACAGAAAACAACGAGAAACTGCAGAAGAAATGCTACGAACTGGAAGTGGATGAAATATTTTTTAAACCCTTTAATCCGGTGGATTTGATTGCTACTATAAGAAATACAATTGATGTTAATATAGTAAGCAATTAGTAGACATAATCAAACCAAACCCTAAGTTATGCAAGTAAAAAGTCACCAAAAAATTGCACCATCGGACATCAGCCGGTATTTAAGAGTTGCGGCCATTGACAGCCGAAATACTTATTGTTTTCTTTATATTGGCGATGATCTTACGGCCATTGAATTCCTTACCTCCAATTTCACCAAAGGTTATACTGCGGAAGATTTTGAAGCTGCCAAGATCGTTTTAAAGAACAGGAACATTTGTACCATCGATATCATAATCATGGATGTAAACTATGATCCCAAGGCGCTGAAGGATTTTCAGTCATTCATGAACAACCGCGGCATGCTGTCCATTCCTGTAATTTACGCAGATCATCATTTTACTGATAAGGTTGAATTCAGGCCTAATGATTTTATTGATGACATCATAGATTTACGGAACTGGCAGTACGACTTCTCCAGCAAGGTTTCTTTTTTGAAAAAGACCAAAGAATACGGAAACGTGCAGCGATCTGAAAATGCCGGAACCATAAATTTCAGGTATATCTTCAAAAGAACCCTTGATATTATTATATCTTCCTTACTCATTCTGCTGTTGATCCCCCTGCTGTTGATCATATCCCTGGCGATCAAATTAGAATCAAAAGGACCGGTTATCTATAACTCTAAAAGAGCAGGAAGAGGATTCAGGATCTTCAATTTTTATAAATTCAGAACAATGGTGGTGAATGCGGATAAAAAGATCAGTGATCTTGCCCACCTCAACCAGTATTCCGCAAGCAATGAAACAGCAGTTTTCTTTAAGATCTCAAACGATCCCCGGATTACCAGAATAGGTAAATTCCTGCGCAATACCAGCCTTGATGAGCTTCCACAATTATTCAATGTATTAAAGGGAGATATGTCGCTTGTTGGCAACAGGCCCCTGCCTTTATATGAAGCCGCCAGTCTTACCACCAATGACTTCGTAGAGCGGTTTATGGCGCCGGCAGGCATTACAGGCTTATGGCAGATCATGAAAAGAGGACAGTCGGAAATGTCAACCGAGGAAAGGATCAATCTGGATATATCTTATGCCCGGAAGGAAAACCTCCTTTACGACCTCTGGATCATGGCCAATACCCCGAAAGCTTTGTTTCAAAAGAACAATGTGTAATATTTGTATCCGATTTCGTTAATCCGTCACTAAATACCTTATCATGTTACCTAATCGTTCACCTTTCATTTCTATTATAACCCTCACCTGGAATCAAACAAAAATCACCTGTGAATTCCTGGAATCAACCAGAAAATTAAATTATAAGAATTACGAGATCCTGGTATGCGATATGGGTTCGGATGTGGACCCTACCAATGAGATCAATGCAGGCAATTTTCCTAACACAAGGGTACTGAGAAGCGAGACCAACCTGGGATTTTCAGGCGGCAATAACTGGGGTATCAGACAGGCAAAGGGCGACTATATATTTATTGTTAACAACGATACTGAGATCACACCTGACCTATTGAATGTACTCCTGGAGCCTTTCTTTGAAAATGAAGAAATTGGAGTAACCTGTCCGAAAATCCGCTTTTATCACCACCCGGACACTATTCAGTATGCCGGTTTCAATCCGATCAATATTTTCACAGGGAGAACAACAGCGGTTG
>CAMPIQ010000100.1 GCA_946886475.1 uncultured Chitinophagales bacterium
TCGAGTATAAAAGACCAGTGTAGATTCATTGAAATATGGGTTCATCATTTGAACTGGAAACTCAGATACTTATAGCTAAAGCAGTTGAATTTGGTAACAAGGAGCTTATTTTATTGCTTCTTAAAGAAATTGATGAAGAACAAAAAATGTTAATGAGTTATCTCAATAAAATAAAAGAGTAAGTTAATTCTTAAGTAAACCATCCTCACAGCTCGAGGCTCATTGCTCATAACTAAAGAAAAACTTTGCAAATCACAACCACCCCCTTACCTTTGCCCTCCTAAATTTTGAGTTATGAACGCTGCAATTGCCTATGTGCACGAACAATTAACGGGCAAAAAAGAATTCCCTAAGTTTAAAGCCGGTGATAATATCACTGTCAACTATAAGATCATTGAAGGTAACAAGGAAAGGATCCAGTCATTCCGTGGTGATGTGATCAAATGCCAGGGTGAAGGCACTACGGCTACCTTTACAGTAAGGAAAATTTCTGATGGTGTGGGCGTTGAAAGGTTATTTCCTTTTTTCTCACCAAATATCGATTCCATCATATTGAATAAATCCGGACGAGTACGCAGGGCAAAACTTTATTACCAGCGTGAGCGTAGTGGTAAAAGTGCAAGGATCCAGGAGAAAAAGAGAGCTGTTGAGCAGCCTGTTACTGCATAAGATCAACAAAATATTTCTGAAAAGGCTATCCGTTTGGATGGCCTTTTTTTATTTCCCGGATCCTGGTGCATCTAAAGTCCGCTCCGCCTTTTTTAGGAACTCCATGTTCTCTGTTTCTCAATGCCTTCAACAACTATCCATAAACCCTCCTCTATCAACTATCAACTATTTTCCTACCTTTGGTACCTAATCTTAATAAACAATCCATTATGGGTCCCTTAGGTTTTAATGAAATCATGATCATCCTGATCATTGTATTGTTGTTATTTGGTGGAAGAAAGATCCCTGAACTGATGCGTGGTCTTGGCCGTGGTATCCGTGAATTCAATGATGCCAAAAGCAATGTGAGAAGAGAGATAGAAGAAGGTACAGCCGAAAAAGACCAGAAAGCTTCTTCATCTTCAACAACCGCTTAATCATCCCGGCTGCAGGGATATAAAACCATTGTTCTCTTTTTCTTCCATTGAGCAATACCATGCCTCTTTAAAAAAGGGCAGTGTTACATGCGTACAGGCAGTACAGCATTTCCTTTCTGCTATTGAAAAGCATAAGCACCTCAATTCATTTATTGAAATATACGAAAAGGAAGCCCTGGAAAGGGCCTCCTTTCTTGATTCAACAACTACATGGGGCAAACTTCATGGAGTGGTAATTGGGATCAAGGATAATATCTGTTTCAAAGGTCACGGGTGTTCTGCATCCTCGCGTATGCTGCAGCATTTTACTTCTCTTTACTCTGCCACTTCTGTTGAAAGATTACTGGATGAAGGAGCCATCATAATTGGCAGGCAGAACTGCGATGAGTTTGGAATGGGGTCTACCAATGAAAACTCTGTATACGGTCCAGTTCTTAATCCCAATGACCATAGCCGTGTGGCAGGTGGATCATCGGGAGGAAGTGCTGCCTCTGTAAAGGCCGGCCTGTGTATGGTGGCAATTGGCAGTGATACCGGTGGTTCGGTAAGATTGCCGGCAGATTTTTGCGGAGTAGTTGGTTATAAACCTTCGTATGGAAGGATCTCACGGTATGGCCTGATCGCATATGCCTCTTCATTTGACCAGATAGGCATACTGGCTCAAAACATAAACGACGTATCAAAAGTTCTTTCAGTTATTTCCGGACCGGATCAATATGACAGCACTGCGTTACAGGAAACCCTGAATTGGAATGCACCGGCAGCCAATAGAAAATACCGTATTGCTTATTTTACTGAATGGCTGAACCATGATTCCATGGATCCTGAAATAGCTTCTGCCATAAAAAATAAATTATCTGAGCTGGAAAAGGATGGTCATTCAGTGGAAGCTATGTCCTTTCCGCTCACCGAATATATTGTTCCGGCATACTACATTCTAACCACCGCAGAAGCTTCTTCAAATCTGGCCAGGTATGATGGTGCCAGATTTGGTTATCGTTCTGCAAAAAAGCCCGACGATCTTATAAATTTTTACCAGCTCAACCGTACAGAAGGGTTTGGCAAAGAAGTAAAAAGAAGGATCATTCTGGGTACTTATGTGTTGAGTACCGGTTATTTTGATGCTTATTTTAAAAAGGCCCAACAGGTAAGGTATTTACTTAAGCAACAAACAGATCTGATCTTTAAAGAATTTGATTTTATTATAGCACCTAATTCACCCAATGTGGCATACAAGCTGGGTTCGGTGGATAAAGATCCACTTGCTATGTACATGGGTGATATCTTCACTGTTTTTACCAACCTCGTCGGCATTCCGGCTGTTTCTTTACCAGTTTTTAAACATTCCTCTAACCTTCCTTTTGGTTTACAAGTACTAAGTTCTCCTCATAATGAGGTATCTTTGCAACGCTTTTCGCATCAACTGATGCAACAATAAAAGAGAGTAAGATTCCCGTGTGATTTTCGACTTAACCATTTAAAAAGATTTGTGATGAACAAACTTTTATTGTTTGCCACCAGCCTCTTCTGTCTGAGCCTCGAAGGATTTACCATTGGTATTCCTCAATTTGGCGGTGCAAATAACGATTCCACTATCAAATCCCAAACTATCTCTGATCCCAAAAACGGATTCAAAGATCTGTTTGATTCAGAAACTAACGAGCAACAAGCGCGCCTCAATCCTAAAGCTGTAGATTTTGTACAGGATTATATGGAAGATGAGGGAGAAAGATTAAATAAAATGAAAGGGTGGGGCAAGCCATTCTTTGATAAGATCGATGCCATCTTTATTACGAACAATCTTCCGGTTGAGCTGAAGTATCTGGCTGTAATTGAGTCTGATTTAAAAACATCTGCTACGTCAAGAGTGGGTGCGGCGGGACCATGGCAGTTCATGCCTCAGACAGCTAAAGAGCTTGGCCTTAAAGTAAACCGTTCCGTAGATGAAAGAAGGAATTTTACCAAGAGCACGCAAGCTGCGGCTAAATACCTCAAGCGACTTTACAAAGTATATGGCGACTGGTTATTAGTGATAGCTGCCTATAATGGCGGCCCTGGAAAGGTAAATACGGCCATCCGTAAAAGTGGGAGCCGTAACTTCTGGGACCTTCAGTATAACCTTCCGGCTGAATCAAGAAAGCATGTGAAGAAATTCATTGCTACTCATTACATCATGGAAGGTGAGGCTGGTTTAACCACTCTTACAAAACATGAAACAGAAGCCCTGAACCAGGCGATTGTATCTGAAGTTGACATGACCGTACCCGTGTTGAACATCACCGGAAAATACAATTCAATGGCGCTGAGTTCATCTATAGATATGAACATTACTGATTTCAACAGAATGAATCCCGATTTCGACAAACAGTTATCCGCCAATGGTAATTATAATCTAAGATTACCTCAGGATAAAATGGAAATGTTCCAGGTAAAGAAACCCCAGATCCTTGAACAGTCTGTCCGCATCATGGTAAGCACAGCTACCAGGTAAAATATCTGAAAAATAAAAATTCAAAGCAGGACCACGGTCCTGCTTTTTTTATGAGAAAGTCAAAACAAATATGTTAACCACTTTTATTGACCAGTTTATTTTATAATTTTTCAATAGCGATCCGGTTAGCATCAATCCATCAACTTCATCAGATCCGGACTCAATGCCCTGTGAGCACCCTTCTTATCGCCTCTCCTTTCAACAGACACTCCTCCCATTCTTTTTCAGGATCACTGTAAAAGGTAATCCCTGATCCTACCTGGTAGGATAAATATTTGCTGGCAGCATTGTACATAATACTTCTGATCACAACATTAAAATCAAAATTTTCCTGGGGATCAATATATCCAACTGAACCGGAAAAAATGCCTCTGGATGAATCCTCATATTCATCAATCAATTGCATTACCCTCAGTTTTGGTGCACCTGTCATTGACCCCATAGGAAAGGTTGCTGAAATAATGTCTGAAAAATTGATTCCTTCTTTTAATTCACCGCTAATGGTTGAAATCATCTGATGCACCTGGGGAAAGCTGTAAATACCAAAAAGCTCATCCACTTTTACACTGGACTCTTTACATATCCTTGTAAGATCATTTCTCACCAGGTCAACCACCATTACATTCTCTGCCTTTTCTTTCCGGCTTTCTTTTAACATCAGCCTTTGTTTTTCATCTTCTTTCTTATTTATAAGATTTCGCTTTGAAGTTCCCTTGATAGGCTGTGAGATGATCAGTGAACCTTTACGCGCAAGAAAACGTTCGGGGCTTGCACACAGAAGGTATTGGTGATTCAATCGGTATAGAACTGAAAATGGATTGGGTGACAGTTCCGATAATTTTTGATAGACAGAAACGGGATCGATGAAAGCGCCTTGCGCAAAAAACTCCTGGCAGAAATTGATCTCATAACAATCACCTCTCAAAATGTGTTGTTGCAGGCTTTTGATCTTTTCAATGTATGCCTCCCTGGTGAGTTTGCTCTCAATTGTAAAATCGTAGCGCAATTCAACATTCTCAGGTATTGTATTAAGAATTTCATTGTAAATATCCGCTGGGCTTTCTGCATCAATGCTGAAGCCGGCATCATTTATTGTGATCAGTATTTCAGGAATAAAAAAACTAAAGGTGGGAAAACCTATGTGGTCGGCTTTTGCGGAACGGATACCGTGAATCTGGTTTTTTAATTCGTACGATAAATGGCCGAAAGCCCATGAACCATGCTTTTGTAAAAACCGGTCTAACTCCTCAAGTGAACCGGAGGAAACAAGATGCCTTGCTCCTACAGCAAGCAAACACTCGAACTTTTGCGGTTGAATGGAATAGGATTGATTATCCAGAAAACAAAAGATGTTGAACCGGCTTACCCAGTCCAACATCTTTTTTTTCAACTGTACTATATCCTCAATGGGATAGAAGCAGTTAGTCAGGGCTTATTTATTGTTGATTAAAAATCTTCTTCGTCGTCATCCATTCCTGCATCATCAGTAAAAAGATCCTTGAATTCTTCATCTTCAACTTTAAAGTCATCATCCTCTTCTGCCTTGCCGGCTTTACCTTTTCTTGATTTAGGTATGTCAAATTCCTCAAAATCCGGATCCCACTCTTCTTCCTCGTCGGCTTTATCCCAGTTGTCATCATCTTCTACATCATCGCCATCTTCGTCGTCGTCATCTTCTTTCTTACCTTTCTTTGCTGCTTTCTTTGGAGTTACTTCTTCATCATCCAGGTCATCATCATCATCTTCCTTCTTTGATTTAGAAGAAGTTTTTTTTGCCTGCGCTTTCAATGAGTCCACAAGATTGTTTTGAGTGGTTGTTTCCTCAACTAAGATTACTGCCATATTGATTTAGGATTATACGCTGTAAAATTTGTTCGAAGATTCCAAACGGCCAAATTTTGAAAAATATTTTTTTAAATTAGATTTTGTGCTTAATTAACCTTTATGATCTGGTCACGCCCCGGGCCATTGGAGATATAATGCACTTTGGCAGACAGATAGTTATTTATAAACTCTATATATGATTTCATTTCTGCCGGAATATCGCTGGCATTCCTGATTCTGGAGCTTTCTGTTTTCCAACCAGGGAAAGACTCATATTGAGGCTCCACTTTGGAATGCATCATCTGGAAAGGTATTTCTTTGGTTTTTTTACCATTGATCTCATATGAGGTGCAGATTTGGAGCTCATCAAAAGCATCGAGAACATCTGCCTTGGTAATTACAAGCTGTGTTACTCCATTCAGCATAACTGCATATTGAAGTGCCACCAGATCCATCCAGCCACAACGTCTTGGCCTTCCGGTGGTAGCACCAAATTCACTTCCTATCTGCCTTAACCTTTCACCGGTTTCATCTTCAAGTTCTGTTGGGAAGGGTCCGCCACCTACCCTGGTGCAATAAGCCTTGCTTACGCCTATAACATCCCTGATCTTTTGTGGGGCTACGCCCAGTCCATTACAAACAGCAGCCGAAATAGTATTACTGGAGGTTACAAACGGAAAGGTTCCAAAATCAATATCAAGCATACTTCCCTGCGCACCTTCCGCCAATACTTTTTTTCCTTCAGAAAGTTTTTTATTAATAAAGTATTCTCCATTCACAATATTCAGGCTCCTGAGGAATTCAATGGCCTCAAAAAATTCCTCTTCCCATGCTGAAATATCCTCATTAAAATTATAGTTGCCCAGTAATTGCTGGTGTTTTAAACGAAGTCTTATATAAGAAGTAATAAAACTTTTGTGCAGCAGGTCTCCAACCCGCAATCCATTCCTGCCGGTTTTATCCATATAGGCAGGGCCGATGCCTTTGAGTGTTGATCCGATCTTGTCATTGCCTTTTGAAAGTTCTGCAGCTTTGTCCAAAGCCCTGTGGGTTGGTAATATCAGGTGTGTTCTTTCTGAAATAAAAAGATTCTTCTTCAGGTCCACTCCAAAAGCTTCAACTGAGGCGGCTTCCTTTTTTAAAGTTACCGGATCAAGTACTACTCCATTGCCAATAAGATTTACTGTGCCCTGGTGAAAAACCCCGGATGGGATCTGGTGAAGAACCAGCTTTTTATTTTCAGGTCCTACATATAAAGTGTGGCCTGCATTGGGGCCACCCTGAAATCGTGCTATAACATCATAACCGGATGCAAAATAATCAACGATCTTTCCTTTGCCTTCATCGCCCCATTGCAATCCTAATAATACATCAACCATAGTAATTTATTATTCGGGGCAAATGTAGGTTAATTCATGAATCACCAATCGTCAATCGTGAACGGAAGAGCCGTGTCATACAGAATGATCTAATAAAAATCAGATCCGGTATCCCGGTTCCGGATGAACAATCCACTATCATCTTACCAGTGTGATGGTTCCTCTTTTCACTATCTTCTTATTGTCCTTGGTAATTCCTTCCACTATCCATACATAGGTTCCAGATGGCTGTGTTTTTCCATTTATTGTTCCATCCCATCCCCTGTTAAAATCTGATGTTGCAAATATCATTTGACCCCACCTGTTGAAAACCCTGAAATAAACATAGTTCTTAATACCCACAGGGAAGGGTTTGAAAAGGTCATTCAATCCATCGCCGTTAGGCGTAAAGGCAGTTGGTACATATACTTCAGGACCATCGTATACTTTTAAGGTTACTGAAGCAGAACCCTTACATCCGGCACTTGTACTTGCCAGAACGGTATAGGTAATATCTCCGGTTACCGTTACTCTTGGTGCGGATTTATTAGGATCATCCAGTCCAAATGCCGGGCTCCACAAATAATCAGTTGCAACGGAAGAGGCGAATATTTGCAGGGTATCGCCCATGGCTACAACCGTATCATTACTGATCTTGACCACTATCGGTGGCGTTACATTCACGGTAACAATATCAGGTTGAAGTGAACGGCATCCATTGGCATCCACTACACTCAATGAATATTGAATGGTTTGCTCCGGTGTTACCAAAGGTTCAGGAGTAAGTGAAGTATTCATATAGGTGGCCGGCGACCAGGCATATTCGATACCGCCTGAACCCTGCAATTGAAAATTCTGTCCATAACAGATATTGCCATCCGGGCCGGCATTGGGTATGGGTGCCGGCATAATATTCACCCTTATGGTATCATTTGCAGTACACACTCCCAGGATATTCTGAACAATGTAATCGGTAGTAATGGATGGTGAAGCTATGGGTTCCCGTATATTGGTATTATTTAAGCCCTGTGCCGGTGTCCATATAAATTGGGTGGCATTGGTATTGGGTTGAAGTTGAACCGAAACACCTTCACAAACAACGGTATCGTTTACCGGCACTACATATAGATTATTGGTAAGGTCTACAATTGCGTTGCGGGTATTGGTACAACCATTGGCATCTTTTACAATAACACTATAACTACCGGAACTTACATTGAAAACATTGGAAGACTGCCAGTAAATTCCATCGAGGGAATACTGGTAAGCAGGTGTTCCTCCGCTTACATCTAACATAAGCGTTCCATCATTACCTCCATCACATGTTGCGTTGGTGGTATTAATGGTTGATTTCAATAAATTCGGCTCAGTAATGTTCACTACATCTGTTTTAATGCAATTGTTATTGTCTTTCACATATACTGTGTAGCTGCCCGCAGCCACATTGAAAACATTTGAAGGCTGATAATTGATCCCATCTATAGAAAACTGGTAAGGGGCCATGCCTCCTGATGCAGCCAGCATAATGAGTCCATCATTTTGTCCACTACATAATGCTGACTGCTCTGCCGGTGAAAGCGTTAACAAAGCCGGTTGTGTTATTACAAAACTCTGGGATCCGGCACAATTGTTCTGGTCCCTGAAATACGCTGTGTAGCTGCCAGCTGTCAGTCCATTAAAAATGTTAGAGGCTTGCCAGGTACCTCCATCCAGGGAATATTCAACCGGTGGTGCAAAATTGGCTGAAATATTTATGGTGGCCATTCCATCGTTGCCTCCATTACACATTACATTATTTACATTAACTGCTGCAGTTAACGGCTGGCCTGCATTTACAGTAGCCTGAACGGTTCCCTGGCATCCTGCATTATTCCTGAAAGTAATTGTATAATTCCCGGTTGGTAATCCTGAAAATGTATTTGATGTCTGAAAACCTATTCCATCTATTGAAAATTCATAGGCCATATTTGTATTGCCGGGCAAAACGGTAATTGTTCCGTTGGTTGCTCCGCTGCATGAAGTAGGTGTTGTACTTGTGGTTGCCGTTAGTCCGGGGCCAACCGCAATACTAACTGGTATAGCGGCAGTAATACATCCTGCACCATCTTTTATAAATGCAGTAAATGCACCGGGAGCCAGACCCGTAAAAACATTGGAAGATTGCCAGTTTGTTCCGTCAAGAGAATACTGATATGGTGAAATCCCTGTATTGGGTGTAATAGTAATGCCGCCATCTGTGGCACCGCTACAGGATGTTGCAGAGGATATGGCAGATCCTGAAAGTGGCGGGCCTGCACTCACCGAAATAGTGTATGCAGTAGAAGTACAGCCGGCCGCATCCTTTATAATTATAGAATGATCACCGGAACCTACTCCGGTAAAAGAATTAGACAACTGGAAAGCACCGCCATCCAGCTGAAAGCTAAATGGAGCAGAACCTGTTGTTGGCGTAACCGTTATAGTACCGTTAACAGCACCGTTACAACTGGTGCCAACCGTTACAAAACTGCCGGTGATGGGAGGCCCCACATCAATAGTAACAGGAATTGAATTGGAAGCACAACCTGATGCATCGGTTACAATTATCGTATGGCTGCCGGCCGCCACATTTGTAAAGACATTTGATGTCTGCGCCGCACCTCCATCAAGCTGGTAATTAAAAGGACCGCTTCCATTTGTGGGCGTTACTGTTATGGTTCCATTACTGACACCATTACAGGAAGTAGGAGTGGTAGCGGTGGTAGCCAGGAGAGCACTGCCTGCTGAAATGGTTGCCGGAACGGATGCAGATGTACAACCGGAATTATCTTTTACGATCACCGAATAATTGCCCGGAGCCAGTCCTGTAATAGAGGTGCCTGCAACAAATGTAGTACCTCCATCAAGAGAATACTGATAAGGTGAACTTCCATTCAAGGGAACGATGCTGATGCTGCCGTTATTCAGGCCCGTACAGGAAGTGCCCATAGGGGTCACCGTTACATTCAGACTGCCCGTTGACACCGGTACATTTACAAATACGTTGTTGATATAACAGCCAATGGCATCCCGTACCGAAATAAAATAAGTTCCGGTAAGCAGGTTGCTGAAAACATTATTTGATTGAAAGGCTCCGCTATTGATGGAATAAGTATATGGAGCGGTACCACTTGTAGGTGTAACCGTAATTGAGCCGTTGGCAGCACCCGAACAGGCTGGAGCCACAGCATTTGTGGTAATTGTCAATGGTCCGCCGGGAAGCACCTGTGCAAGCATATTATTCAGAACACAACCACTTGCATCAGTTACTTTGAAAAAATAATTACCGGGTACAAGATTACTAAAGGTATAAGAAGCGCTGTTTGAAACTATGGGTGCACCGTTATTAATGGAATAGGTAAAGGGCTGAACCCCATTTTGAGGTGTTAACGTTACCGAACCATTGGCAGCCCCGTTGCAACTGGTAGCTACTGTAGTTGCGGTTACATTCAGGGTACCGCTTGTTGGAACAGTAACCGGAAGCATTTGCGTACAACCATCAGCTGTAGTGATCAATACAGAATGGCTTCCTCCCAATAATCCGCTAAATGTATGGCTTTGTCCGTTTACACTAACCGGCAGCGCACCATCCAATGAAAGTAAATATGGCAACGTACCTGCGCCAGCCGGAATATTTACCGTGAAACTTCCATTAGGTCCGCAGGCAGATGGAATGATACCTGAACTGGTAGCCATCAAACTATTTGTTTTATTGACTGTAACGGTATCAGAAACTATAAACTGCACAGCAGGATCTGAACAGGAAGAGAAATAAGTTTTGACAATATATTTTGTAGATAATGCAGTTGGGCACTGGTCCACAAAACTTACATCGAGTAAGCCTGGAGTAGTTGTAACCGTATCGCCAACGGGTACCAGGATATTACCACTAATATCAAGCAACTCTGATTTGGCATAACGCGACTGAGGACCAGATGGAATGAACCTGTACGACTCGTTAAAGGCTGTCCACTGGGTGCAATTTTTTCCGGGAGCTGCTACAGCCTTATTCCTGTCCCAGTTTTGAATACCAAGTATAGCCAGTCCATCATTAAAACCTGAGCATAGAGGCTTGCTTTTGAAATGAACGTCTATAATCCCTGAACTTTCGTGTAACACGATCTGCTGTGAATTGATAAGACTTGTACAGCTGAACATGGGTACATCAAAATAACTGATCACAAAGCGGCGGAAAGGCGCAACTCCTTCGGTCCTGTATTCAATTTTACGGGTGGGTGGGGCGCTTCCTGAATTTGGGTATATATCATGATAGGCCCCCATAATAGAGGCGCGTGGATAGTAGGTAGTTGAAATAGTAGTTGGGGCCGAACCGATATTTGAAGGAATGGTTCTTGGACTGCCATCAGCATTATCAAGTGTATAAGCGTTGCTTTTGTTTTTAATAGAGGTATCAAAAGATACTATTCCATTTGACCCTATTACTATTTTAGAATACACTGAATCATAAAAACAAAAAGAGAATGGAATGTTTACAACCGAACTGAATTTATCATCCACATATATTTCAACCAGTTCTGTACCAGAGGCTGTTGAAAATGGTAAAGGACAATAAGGTATTGTTTTTACAATATAATCCTCTGTACTTCTGATGTGATCCACCTTTGTTTTCAGAGGTGTACAGCTAACGTTACAGGGAAGGTCAATGATGGTATTTGATACACATCCTGTTTGTGCACATGCATGATCGGCATTAAATAAAATAAATAGTAAAGCCAGAAGTCCGGTTACAAATCTCATAAGCGTGATCGGGAGTAAATTAAGTGGTCGGGTAGTTAGCGAAAATTAACACTTTTTTTTTGCCTGAAATCAAAACGGGGATGTATATTCTAAAAATTAATATTACGCTACGTAGAATTACTAAAGGGCCTCAGTTTCAAACCGTTCAACTGACTGAATACCGTTCAGAGTCTTTAGTCTTTTTACTAATTCATCTAATTCTTCCTTATCATGCACAAATAAGCGGATAGTACCCTCAAAAACCCCCTCTTTTGATTCAATTGTTATAGCAGAAATGTTGATCCTGAGGTCCCCGCTGATAATATTGGTAATCTTGTTCACCACCCCAACATCATCCATACCAATTATTTTTAATCCGGTAAGGAAGGATATTTCCTTATTTTTTGCCCATTTTGTTTTTACAATCCTGTGCCCGTAGTTAGAAAGCAGCTTTGCTGCATTTGGACAGGTGGTTCTGTGAATTGTGAGCCCTTTACCTGTGGTAACAAAACCAAACACATCATCACCGGGAATTGGTTTACAACAGTTGGCCAGGTTATACATGATCCTGTCGCTGCTTTCGCCAAAAATGATGAGTTCCGTATCTTTTTTGGTTATGGCGGGATGGTACTCAGGCTTAGCCTCCAGCACTTTTACAGGTCTTGGCGCTTCCAGTCTTTCGCCGCTGATCTTAAATTCCTTTAATTCCTTTAGGTCAATATTTTTAATGGCTATCTGGTAATAAAGGTCTAAAGGGGCAGCGAGTTTATAAAAATTTACGATCTCTTCAATATTCTGGATATTGAAAGCAACACCAAGTGCTTCCAGTTTTCGTTGAACAGTGTATTTGCCTTCATCGGCGATGCTTCTTTTTTCATCTTTTAAAGAATCCTTTATCCTGCTTCTTGCCTTGGCCGTTACCACAAAGTTCAACCAGTCCTCCGAAGGCTTTTGTTTATTGGAGGTAATGATCTCAACCTGATCACCACTTCTAAGTTTGTGACTTATGGGAACGAGTTTATGGTTCACTTTTGCACCAATACATTTTACACCTACCTCACTGTGAACGGCAAATGCAAAGTCAAGAGCCGTGGCTCCAACGGGCAGCATCTTAACATCCCCCTTGGGTGTATAGATATAGATCTCTTCTGCTAAAAAACTTCTTTTAAAATCATGAAGGAAATCCACTGAATCCACATCCTGGCTTGTGATCACCTCCCGTATCTGATTGAACCATTTATCAAACCTGCTTTCATCTGCCGTACCTTCTTTATACTTCCAATGGGCAGCCAGACCCTTCTCTGCAATTTCATTCATTCTTTTTGTACGTATCTGCACTTCCACCCATTTTCCCTGGGGCCCCATTACTGTGGTATGTAAGGCTTCGTAACCATTGCTTTTGGGATTACTTAACCAGTCGCGCAGCCGCTCGGGCGAAGGCGTATATTCGTCCGTGATCATGGAATACACTTTCCAGCAGTCTTCTTTTTCCTTTTCAGGTGTAGAACTAACTATGATGCGTATGGCAAAAAGATCATACACTTCTTCAAAGCTCACTCCTTTCTTCTTCATCTTATTCCAGATGGAATGAATGCTTTTTGGACGGCCATGAATTTCAAATTCCAGACCTGCCTTTGCCAGCTTATCGTTCAAAGGTTTTATAAACTCATTAATGTACCTGGTTCTTTCCCTTTTGGTTTCTGCCAGTTTTTTTGCAATCTCTTTATAGGTTTCCTGCTCCAGGTATTTCATGGCCAGGTCTTCCATCTCCGTTTTAATATTATAGAGACCCATACGGTGTGCAAGTGGAGCATATACATACACCGTTTCGGAAGATATCTTTAATTGTTTTTCAGGCTTCATGCTATCAAGCGTACGCATGTTGTGCAGCCTGTCTGATAGTTTAATCAGGATTACTCTTGGATCGTCGGTTAGTGTTAGCAGGATCTTTCTGAAATTTTCAGCCTGCTGGGATGCATTTACATCTATAACATTGGATATCTTGGTAAGTCCATCTACGATTTTGGCTATCTCACTGCCAAACTCCCTTTGAATATCCTCGGGTGATATATCTGTGTCTTCAACCGTATCATGAAGGAGTGAACAAATGGTAGAACGTACGCCAAGTCCTATTTCTTCAACACAAATTCTGGCAACTGCCAGCGGATGCAGAATATATGGCTCCCCGCTCTTTCGCCTCATGGTTTTATGTGCTTCGGCAGCAATTTCAAAAGCATTACGTATTAATTTACGGTCGCCTGGTTTAATACGTGATTTTAATGAACGCAAAAGTGAACGGTATTCCCTCAGAATAAGCTTCTTTTCCTGATCCTCATTTAAATTATACTTCGGTATCTGCGCTACGGTTTCCATAGACGACGAATTTAATGCATTCTAAGAGATTGAAAGAGTTCAGGGAGGTGAAAACAGGGGGCTAAGTGATGAAAATAAAAAAAGAAATTAAGGGAGGCTGCTTCCATTATCAACCCCTTTTTTCCCCTTTTCTCCTTTGACCTCTACCCTCTCTTCCCTCTCTTTTATCCTCTTTTAACCTCTTTATCCTCTTTTAACCTCTTAGCTAAAAAAAGCCT
>CAMPIQ010000101.1 GCA_946886475.1 uncultured Chitinophagales bacterium
GTGAGCGGGGGTAGGGAGGAGTCCTGGGTGTTAAGTCATGAGTCATGAGTTATGAGTCTGGAGTCTTGAGTCTTGAGTCAAAAGTCAAAAGCATGCCTGGTGGGGCATGCTTTTGACTTTTTAATTTGACTTTTTATTTTATGCTTTCGGAGCTGCATCCAGGATCTCTTTCGATACGCCTGCTGCATATTTATCAAAATTCTTTACAAACAATCCTGCAAGAAATTTTGCTTTTTCATCATAGGCATTTTTATCCGCCCATGTGTTTTTAGGCGTAAGAATTTCCGATGGAACGCCTGGAACTTCTTTAGGAACTGCAACTCCAAAGATCGGGTCAATCTCAGTGTCAACTTTATCGAGTTTTCCTTCCAGTGCAGCGGTGATCATAGCCCTGGTAAAGGAAAGTTTCATCCGGTTTCCTTCTCCGTATGCACCACCGGTCCAGCCGGTATTGATCAACCATACTTTTACATTGTGTTCTTCCATTTTCTTTCCCAGCATCTCTGCATATTTACCGGGATGCAAAGGCAGGAATGGTGCACCAAAGCAGGCACTGAACGTAGGTTTGGGTTCTGTTACGCCCGCCTCTGTGCCGGCAACTTTTGCGGTATAGCCCGAAATGAACTGGTACATTGCCTGACCTTTTGTAAGTCTTGAAATGGGAGGTAAAACTCCGTAAGCATCACAGGTAAGAAAGAAAATATTCTTTGGAATATTTCCCATTGACGTGTCCTGTGCATTACTGATAAAATGAAGGGGATAGGCCACCCTTGTATTCTCTGTAATGGTGCTATCTTCAAAATTGATCTTATTGGTGCCCGGGTGAAACATGACGTTTTCTACAAGGGCGCCCGGGCGGATGGCATTGTAAATTTCTGGTTCATTCTGTGGAGAGAGATTGATCAGTTTTGCATAACATCCACCTTCAAAATTAAATACCCCGTCTTCCGTCCATCCATGTTCATCATCACCAATCAGTTTCCGTTTTGGATCGGCACTTAAAGTGGTTTTACCTGTTCCGCTCAGGCCAAAAAATATGGCAGTATCACCCTTATCACCAATATTAGCGGAGCAATGCATGCTCAATACATTCCTTTCTTGCGGGAGAATATAATTCAGAATGGTGAAGATGCCCTTTTTTGTTTCACCTGTATAACCTGAACCTGCAATAAGAATGGTTTTATGTTTGAAAGAAACGATCGCTGCATTGTGTTGCCGGATACCACATTCTTCCGGATCAAGTTTCAATCCGGGTGCAGAGATCACATGCCATTCTGGTTGAAAATCATCCAGTTCTTCTTCTTCGGGTCGAAGGAACATGTTGTAGGCAAAAAGATTGGTCCAGGGCTTTTCTGTAACCACCCTTATGTTGAGCCTGTATCGGGGATCGGCACAGGCATAACAATCGCGAACCCAGATTTCCTTTTGTTTATTAAGGTAATCCGTAATCTTTTTGTGTATGAGGTGATAATACCTGTCCTCAATAGGAAGGTTGAATTCATTCCAGTGTACAGTGCTTTCAGTTGTTTCATCTTTCACTGTAAACTTGTCTTTAGGAGCACGGCCGGTAAACTCACCTGTTTGAATAGCAAGGGCCCCGGTATCGGTAAGTTTGCCCTCGCCAATGCGCAGGGTATCGTGAACCAATTCCTCAGGACTAGACTGGTAGTGAATGCTGTCGGTATGTTTCAATCCAAGCTTCACCAGGTTCTCTGTTGACAGAGCAATAGTAGGTACTGACATAAGAAGCAATCGTTTTTTGTTAGAATGCAAAGGTAAGCCATAAAAAATTTGGGCCTAAATGCAAGTGTAGGTGGTACACATTGTTAAAACGTTGCTGCTCAAATAATAATTAGGGAGAATTTTCACCATTTCGGTTACTTTGCCCGTTAGTAAATGGACAACAATGAAAAATCTTCCTTTAAATCCAGAACTTTTTGTAACCAACCGTAAGCGGTTTACGGAACGCATGAAACCCGGATCAATTGCCATATTCGTAAGCAATGATGAGGTTCCCAGTAATGCAGATGCCCTTTATCCCTTTAAACAAAACAGTGACCTCTACTGGCTCAGTGGCATTACCCAGGAGGACTCCATGGTAATTCTTTTTCCGGGCAACCCCGATCCCAAATACCGTGAGGTATTGGTACTGGTGCGGCCCAATGAATTAAAGGAAAAATGGGATGGTAAAAGGTTGAGAAGAGAAGAAGCCATCGCCATGAGCGGTATCCAGACCATTGTTTGGCTGGATAGCCTTGAAGGGTTATTACAGCCATGGATCCATCTGGCAGATAATATTTACCTGGATACCAATGAGAACGACCGTAAGGCAAGCCTTGTAAGAACAAGAGATTACCGTTTTGTAGATGAAATGCTGTTGAGGTATCCCCTTCACCAGTATGAAAGAGCAGCTAAGATCATGAAGGAGCTAAGGGGAGTGAAGACGGAACTGGAAGTGGAAGTGACCAAAAAAGCTATTGAAATAACGCATAATGCTTTTATCCGGGTGATGAAATTTGTAAGACCCGGTGTAATGGAATATGAAGTTCATGCCGAAATTGTCCATTCTTTTTTAAGTCAGCGTTCGGAAGGGGAAGCCTATGGCAGTATCATAGCCAGTGGTGACAGGGCAAGAACACTCCATTATGTAAGTAATAACCAGGAATGTAAGGATGGTGAATTATTGCTCATGGATTTTGGTGCATCTTATGGTGGATATAATGCCGACCTTACACGCACCATCCCGGTTAACGGAAAATTCACGCGCAGGCAGAAAACAGTTTATAATGCCTGTCTACATTTACATAATTATGCAAAGAGCATTTTAAAGCCCGGGATTTCCATTATCGATTATACTGAGAAAGTTGGTGAAGAAGCTACCCAGCAATTTCTGAAGATTGGGCTTCTTAAAAAAACTGATGTGAAGAATGAAGACCCTGAGAACAGGGCTTACAGAAAATATCTCTATCATGGTATATCACACCACCTGGGCATAGACGTTCATGATCTGGGTACAAGAACGGAACCAGTAAAGCCAGGAATGTTATTTACAGTAGAACCGGGAATATATATTGAAGAAGAACAAATGGGTATCCGAATTGAGAATAATATATGGATCACCAAAAAAGGGCATATTGATCTTTTTGATGGTATTCCTATTACTGTTGAAGAAATTGAGTCAGTAATGAAACGGTAATCAGCACCGGTCTTATTAATTATCAAGTATTTTTAGCAATGCCATTTTTCAAAAACATTCCTAATTTATTTACCCTGCTCAATCTTGTGTTTGGATGCATAGCGGTTGTTTTTATTTTGCAGACCAACGAAACCATCGCACCGCTTGACCAGAATGGAATTCCTGTAAACCAGTTCCTGCCCGAGCAAATCTTTCTGGGTGCCATTTTTATTTTTCTTGCAGCAATTGTTGACTTTCTTGATGGCTTCCTTGCCAGGCTACTGAAAGCCGGAAGCAGAATGGGCGAACAATTGGATTCACTTAGTGATATGGTGAGTTTTGGAGTGGCTCCATCCATGATTCTGTACCAATTGCTCCGCATGGGATATGCACAAAGTGAAAACGGCCTGAATGTTTCATTCAGTGCCTTATTGCCGGCATTTATTTTTGCCTGTGCAGTAGCCTGGAGACTGGCAAAATTCAATATCAGTACAGACCAGAGTTATAATTTCCGAGGCCTGCCTTCACCGGCCGCAGGGTTGCTTGTGGCATCTTTTCCATTGATCATCTGGTACGAGTATTTTCAATTGCAGGCCATATTTACCAATATTTGGTTTCTCTATGCCATCATCATTGGAGTGAGTTATCTCATGGTGAGCAATGTAAGATTCATGGCAATGAAATTCAGGGATTTTACCTTCAGCAATAATATGCTGAAATATATTCTCGCCATCATTTCATTAATAAGTATAATCCTGTTGAAATGGCTGTCAGTGCCTTTGATATTTTTACTATATCTGGTTTTTTCAGTTTTTTCAAAAGAACCCTATATTGACCGGACGCGTCAGGATGAAACACTTGATGTTACAGTATAAAACAAGAACCTGAAGTTTCGTTTATAAACTTTAAACATTTACTTAGGTTTGCCCAAAATTTATCTCAATGAAATTTAACGTGCAGGTTAAAGTAATGCCTTTGAAAGAATTACTGGACCCACAGGGAAAGGCAGTGATCTCAGGATTAGGAAATCTTGGTTTTAAAAATGTTGAAGACGTAAGAGTTGGCAAAAATATAAGCCTGCAGATTGATGCAGCATCTGAAGAAGATGCCAGGAAGATTGCAGAAGAAGCCAGCAGGAAATTACTGGCCAATCCTGTGATGGAGTATTTTGAAATAGATATACATGGTTGAAGGTTGATAAGGTGATGAGGAATGGATTTCAACTTGTAACTTTTCAACTTATATACCAATAAACTTCACAGATGCTCTACCTCGTTCCCACTCCCATAGGAAACCTCAAGGATATCACCCTTCGGGCACTTGAAGTATTGAAGGAGGTAGATGTAATACTTGCAGAAGATACCAGGAATACATCACGGTTGCTGAATCATTACCAGATTCAAAAACCACTATCGCCCTATCACCAGCATAATGAGCATAAGATAGTTCAGCATTTGATAGACCAGCTGGCAACAGGTAAGAAAATGGCTGTGGTAACGGATGCCGGAACACCCGGCATCTCCGATCCTGCTTTTTTACTTGTAAGGGAATGTATAAGAAATTCGATCAGGATTGAAACACTTCCGGGTGCCACTGCTTTTGTTCCCGCGTTGGTTAACAGCGGTCTTCCTACTAATCGTTTTGTATTTGAAGGTTTCATTCCGGTTAAAAAGGGAAGACATACATTATTAACCGGATTATCAACAGAAGAGCGAACCATTATTTTGTATGAATCGCCAATGCGTCTTTTAAAAACACTTGAAGACCTTATCAAATATTTTGGGGAAGAAAGAAAATGCTGTGTGAGCAGGGAAATTTCAAAAATGTTTGAAGAGAATGCAAGGGGTAGTCTTGCCGAGGTATCAGAACATTTCAAGAAAAAAACTGTTAAAGGTGAGATCGTTATTGTAATAGAAGGAAAAACTTCATCTTAAATTGTATTTCAACACAACCTGTTAACTAATTCAATAGTCACCCGCACTTTCAATTCATAACTTAACTTTACAGACTATCATTTCAAAATCTACCAGATGAAAAATTTTATATTGATTGTTTCATTTACATGTTTCGTCACCGGCGTTTCCGCTCAACCCGATCGCTGGCAGCAGAAGGTAAAATACATCATGAATATTGACATGAATGTGCAAACCAACCGTTACAATGGAACGCAAAAACTGGAATACACTAATAATTCTCCTGACACTCTCCACCGGGTATTTTTCCATTTATACTGGAATGCATTTCAGCCGGGGAGTATGATGGATATGCGAAGCAGGCGCCAGGGAACTATGACCCCGCGCAGGGACAGGCAGGGCAATGAAATTCCGGATTGGGATCCAAGAGTGGAAGACCGTATTCAGCATTTAAAAGAGGACGAGATAGGATATCAGAAAATATCCTTCGTGAAAATGAATGGGCGTAACCAAAAAATGAAACTTCATGAGACCATACTTGAAGTGACGTTAGACAAACCTGTACTGCCCCGTTCAAAAGTAAATTTTGAAATGGAGTGGACCGCACAGGTTCCTCTTCAGGTAAGAAGGAGCGGCAGGGATAACCCTTCAACACAGGTGCGTTATACAATGACACAATGGTATCCCAAGCTTGCAGAATACGATAAAGATGGCTGGCATCCTGATCCATATGTGGGCAGGGAGTTTTATGGCGTTTGGGGAGACTATGATGTAACCATCAACATCAATAAGAATTACATGCTTGGCGGTAGCGGAATTGTTCACAATCCCAACCTTGTTGGTTTTGGATATCAGGACAAGGGAATTAAACCGGCGAAGCCAAAGGGCGATCAGCTGCGCTGGCATTTTGTAGCAAACAATGTTCACGATTTTGCCTGGGCTGCAGATCCGGATTATAAGCATATCACCAGGCAGATAAAGGATGGTCCAACCATTCATGTTTTATACAATGCCGCCAACAGGCAGGGATACGATGAACTTGATGCGGAAGAAAAAGCAGAACTCGGAAATGATTTCAATAAATATGTAAAGAACTGGGATGCCAGGTGGGAATTAATTGCCGATGCCGCAGTTACAGTTTACCCTTTTATCAAAAGCAAATTCGGGGAATATCCTTATCAGCAATATTCGTTTATACATGGTGGTGATGGCGGAATGGAATATCCTAA
Organism: uncultured Chitinophagales bacterium; assembly: GCA_946886475.1. The sequence goes on from CAMPIQ010000101.1 coordinate 6,318, forward strand.
TTGTACCATGCTTGCAGGTCCTGGTCTTGGTACAGCATTTCACGAATGGATGCACAGCTGGTACCAGATGATACTGGGTACAAACGAATCTTTGTATGCATGGATGGATGAAGGTTTTACCGAATGGGCAACCAACCTGGTGGAAGAATATTACAGGCAAAAAGTAAGTCTGCCCACCATCGCTAATGATCCTGCATCTGTTAGAAGGTCAGATTCAATGGCTACCCTTCCACCGGCTTATCACAGGGGTAATTATAATAGTTACCTCGCTTTAGCCAGGAGCAACTGGGAAGAACCCATGTCTGTTCATGCCGATCATTTTAATACCAATTATGCATATAGCACGGCCGCGTATTCAAAAGGAAATGTTTTTGTTGAACAACTCGGGTATATCGTTGGAGCAGAAGTGAGAGACAGGATCATGCTTGAATATTACAGGCAATGGAGATTCAAACATCCGGATGCGGATGATTTCATACGCGTTGCAGAAAAAATAAGCAACATTCATCTTGACTGGTACAAAATGTATTGGATCAATACTACCAGGACCATTGATTATAAAATTGATAGTTTATGGGATAACGGTGGAAAAACCAAAGTCCGTTTGAGGAATGTGGGTTTAATTCCAATGCCGCTGGATGTAAAGATCACTTTCAGGGATGGTAGCAGCGAGTGGCATTATATTCCAATGAGCCTGATGTATGGTGAAAAGCAAGCAGAAGAAGGACAGGAAAACAGAACAGTATATGATGCATGGAAATGGACACATCCTACTTATGAAATTCAATCAACTAAAAGATTGAATGATATAGTAAGTGTAGAAATTGATCCCAGTTTCAGAATGGCAGATATTGACAGGCGGAATAATAAGATTGAGTTGAAGTGGCCGAATTGAGGAAGGGAATAGGGTATAGGGTTTAGGGTTTAGGGTATAGGGTATAGGGTTGGTGTCCGAAATTCAAAGTTTTGTAAAAGAAATGTATGGTAATAAAAAGATCAAAGGATCTAAATCCCTACACCCTACACCCTATACCCTAAACCTTATGCCTTTGATCCACATACAACAAATACTTCTCCTTAAAATACGCTTCCTTGAACAGTCCGGAGATATCTACCATCTTCGGCCGGGCACGGCTTTCAGAAATTTCCTGAGCCAGGTCGCCACCTTTCAGACAAATAAGTCCCGATCTGTAAACGATACCGTTTGATTCAAACTTAGAATTCTTAAGTAATGGAAAACTCCAGCGCATCAGGTCCTTGAGTGGAGCAACGGCGCGGCTTACGGCAAAATCAAATTTCCGGTTCCTGATATCTTCCGCCCTGGTATGTTGGGTGGTGATATTGGTGAGGCCTATGGACTCTTTAACCGCTTCAATGATCTTTAATTTTTTATTGATGCTGTCAACCAGGTGAAATTTTACCTCCGGAAAAAATATCGCCAGCGGCACACCGGGAAAACCGCCGCCTGTTCCGATATCAATGACCTCCATTCCAGGTTTGAAATCAAATACAGCTGCAATAGCCAGTGAATGCAATATGTGTTTCTCATAAAGGCCATCAATATCCTTTCTGGATATCACATTGATCTTTGTATTCCATTCCTGATATAACCCATCCAGGGCTTTGAATTGTTCGATTTGTTTTTGGCTAAACTCCGAAAAATATTTTAGCAACACCTCCATGCCACAAATATAGCTCGCCATCTCACAGCTCACAGCTCAAGGCTCACAGCTCACGGCTCATAGCCTATTTGCTTGTTTCCTCAGTTCCACGTCTTCCTGGGCTTCCTCCATAATGAAGGCGCGAACAGAATGTAGTATAAGAACATCCAGATATCCCATAATATAAATGCAGGGAACAGGTCTTTTTCGTTGAGTAGTTTCATGGACCTGTACCAGATGATACCCTGCAATATCATTCTCACACCAAAAGGAATCAGGGCAAGCCTCCAGTCAAAAAATAATATGGATGTCACAAATAAAGGGTAAAAAAAGAAAAAGCTGAAAGTGTATAATCCTAAAAGAAACTGGTGTGAGGTCTTGTAAAATTTCCCGGTTGAATAATGCCGGGCCTTTTGTTTCTTCCATTCTTTCCAGGTTTGTTTTGGTTTGGAAAGGGTGAAGGCCTGAGGATCCAGCACCACAGAAGTATTGTGTTTATTGGCAACCCGGTTGATGAACAGGTCATCATCTCCACTTGGAATATTATTGATGGCCGAAAACCCTTTGTTGCGGAAGAAAAGATCTTTACGATAGGCAAGATTTCTTCCAACTCCCATATAAGGTTTTCCTTTGAGCGCATAACCAAAATATTGCAGCGCAGTATGAAAAGTTTCAAACCGGATGGCTTTATTTAAAAATCCGGGTGCTTTATGATAGGCCCCGTATCCAAGAGCCACTTCTGTGCCATTACTGAAAGCATCCTGCATGAGGAACAACCAGTTTTCACTGGCTGGCACACAATCCGCATCGGTAAGTAAAACAATTTCATGTTTGGCTTCCTTGATGCCGATGGATAAAGGAAATTTTTTACCGGCGATCATCTTGGCTTCCTGCGTAAGATCAACGATCTGAAGTTTTCTGAAAGTTTTCTGAAGTTCGGCAAGAATATATTTTGTATCATCCAGAGAATTATCGTTCACTACAATCACTTCATGCGTAGTGGGATAATTCTGTACCAGTATGCCCGGTAAATTCCTTGCTATATTTTCATCTTCATCCCTTGCACAGATTACTACGGAAACAGGATGTTGTTGTGAATGTTCTTTCGGTTTGATTTTGTAAAAAGCCACCCTGCTGAAAAAATAGAGATAATAGAATAACTGCACTGCAGTAACAGCCAGAAAAGCATAAAAAATAATAGCACCCCAACTCATAAGCATGGAAGCGAAGATACCTACTGGACCCCTAAAGGGATGCGTGGATTGAACTTTTTTTTCATTTATCTGCCCGGTCCCGGTGAAGTGAATTTTCTACAGGGTGCGGCTTTAATTACGGGAGGATAAGAATTGTTTTTCCGGCATAGTTTCCCTTTAAGGGTCCAGTGGGTATCTTCGCCCTTTATGCCGGCTTTAAAATTTGAATTACTAAAAACTGATGAATTAACTGCTGCCAGGGCGGGAAATATTACCACGGATCATGGAACAATTGAAACCCCGATCTTCATGCCGGTGGGTACAATTGGAAGTGTGAAAGCTGTTTCTCAACAACAGTTAAAGGAACAGGTAAAGCCACATATTATCCTGGGCAATACCTATCACCTTTACCTGAGGCCTGGTATGGAAACTATGGAAGCGGCCGGGGGACTTCATCAATTTATGAACTGGGATCTTCCCATACTCACGGATAGTGGAGGGTTCCAGGTTTTTTCACTGGCTTCCAACAGGAAGATCAATGAGGAGGGCGTTCTGTTTCAGAGCCATATTGATGGAAGTAAACATTTGTTCACTCCGGAAAAAGTAATGGACATTGAAAGAACCATTGGCGCTGATATCATGATGGCCTTTGATGAATGTCCGCCTGCCAATTCAGCCTACAAATATGCACTGGAATCCATGCAGCTCACCCACCGCTGGCTGGACAGGTGTTTTCATCATTTTAATTCTACACCGGATAAATATGGTCATACACAAAACCTTTTTCCGATTGTACAGGGGGCCATACACCATGATCTGAGAAAAGAATCCTGTGAATATATCAGCTCAAAAAATGCTACAGGAAATGCTATCGGAGGCTTAAGTGTTGGAGAGCCGGAACCGGTAATGTATGAGATCTGTCAGTTATGCTGTGAGAACCTGCCTGAAAAAAAACCACGTTACCTGATGGGTGTGGGTACACCCTGGAATATACTTGAGTGTATTGCACTGGGCGTTGATATGTTTGACTGCGTAATGCCTACACGTAACGGGCGAAATGCCATGCTCTTTACAACCAAGGGTGTGATCAATATTGACAATAAAAAATGGGAAAAGGATTTTTCTCCCATTGATGATGGACTGGATTGTGAAATCAGCCATTATTATAACAAAGCTTATGTAAGACATCTTTTTAAATCGGGCGAGCTACTTGCATTAACAATAGCATCTATTCAAAACCTTGCATTTTATTTATGGCTGGTGAAGGAATCCAGAAGGCATATACTGGAAGGCGATTTTTTAAGATGGAAGAATGAAATGGTGCCTTTGTTAAAAACCAGGCTGTAAAAAGCCAACGGCCATTAGCCAATATCTATTGGCCTTAACTTCGTTTACCATGATACGAAAGCTGGACTGGTATATATTGAAGAAATTCTTTTCAACATTTTTTTTCTGCATGTTGCTTTTTACGGTCATTGCCGTGGCCGTGGACAGCAGTGAGCATACAGATGATTTTGTAAAATCCGGACTTTCCACCACAGAAATCATCAGGCAATATTATTTTGGATTCATACCCTGGATCTGGGGCCTGCTTTATCCTCTTTTTGTTTTTATTGCCGTGATCTTTTTTACCAGCAAGATGGCTTTACGTTCGGAGGTGATCGCCATTATTGCTGGTGGCACCAGTTACAACCGGTGGCTAAGACCTTACCTGATTGGAGGAATTATATTTGGAGCAGGTTTATATTTTGCCAACCGCTATGGAATACCAAAAGCCAATGAGATCAAAACAGCCTTCCAGATCAATTATATAGATAATCCTGTAAGATCGGGCAACAGCGGATATGGATGCCACAACTGTTTTTATAAAAGACTGGATTCGGTAACGTACATAGGCATCAAAAATTTTGATACAGCTACACAATCCGCCAGTCCTTTTTTTATGGAAAGAGTGAAGAACAATAAAGTTTTTTTTAACCTCCGTGCTCAACGCATTCAATGGGATACTTCAAAAAAAAGCTGGATGCTTACCGGTGTAGTGGAAAGAACCATTAATGGTATGTATGAAACCATCAGGGAAAAGGATTCTCTGCATATGGAGCTTCCTATAAAGCCGGAAGAATTGAGAAATGATGAATATCTCAAGGATAAATTAAATACTCCCGACCTGGTTGAATTTATAGAAACGGAAGAACACCGTGGAAGAGAAGGACTTGAGGCTTTCAAAGTGGAACGTTACCGCAGATCTGCCACGCCGGTAACCGTATTGTTATTGACCCTCATAGGAGCCATTATTGCAGGAAGAAAAACAAGAGGTGGTAGCGGGTTACACCTGGCAATCGGTATCGGACTGGCGGCATTGTTTATTCTGGCCGACAGGTTTTCCACTGTTTTTTCCGTTAAAGGAGAAATGCCTCCATTTTTAGCTGCATGGATCCCCAATATTGTTTTTATCATCATTGCATTTATATTTTATAGAAGAGCGCCGAAGTGAAGAGTCGTGAGTCGTGAGTCGTCAAGGGTTTTGAATCATTTCCTTTTTCAACTGCACTACGTTCACCATTTACCATTGCCGGTCAACGATCGGCGATTTGGCTGCCCCGAGGTCATTCTATAACTTTATGCGTTCAAAACAATATCTCTCTCAACATATAAAAGATGTTTAATAATGGGAATCATAAAAGACAGGTTTAAGGAAAAAGGAGATGCCGTTGCGGCCGAGATCAAAGAAATTTTAAAAGAACATGGAGATAAGGTAATTGGAGAAGTGCAGCTTTCACAGGTATACCAGGGTATGCGGGGCATCACCGGACTGGTTTCCGAAACTTCACTTCTTGATGCCCAGGATGGTATTCGTTTCAGGGGTTATTCCATCCCTGAATTACAGGAAAAATTACCAAAGGCGGAAGGTGGTTCAGAACCATTGCCGGAAGGATTGTTCTACCTGATGCTGGTTGGGGAACTTCCCACCGATGATGAGGCGCAACACGTTTCATCTGTATGGCAGCGCAGAAGTCATGTACCTAATCATGTGTTCGCCACCATTGAAGCACTCCCAATTTCTACGCACCCTATGACTCAGTTTGTAGTGGCTATAATGGCTTTGCAGACGGAAAGCCAGTTTGCAAAACGATATGCTGCCGGCATGAGCAAAAAAGACTACTGGGATGCTGTGTTTGATGATTCAATGGACCTTATAGCAAGACTGCCACGTGTGGCTGCCTATATCTATAGACGTAAATATAAGAACGGGGCACATATTCAACCCAACGGATTACTGGACTGGGCTGGCAATTTTGCCCATATGATGGGTTATGAAGATGAAAGTTTTAAAGAGCTGATGCGCTTGTATATGACCATTCATGCGGACCATGAAGGCGGTAATGTATCGGCCCATGCAACCCACCTTGTTGGTTCTGCATTAAGCGATCCTTACTTAAGTCTGGCAGCAGGGATGAACGGCCTTGCCGGTCCTTTACACGGTTTGGCTAATCAGGAAGTGATCAAGTGGATATTTGAAATGCGGGAAGACTTAAAAACAGATCTTCCATCCGGTGCTCAGATCGGGGAATATGTGAAAAAAACCCTCAGCGAAGGCAAGGTGGTTCCTGGTTATGGCCATGCTGTTTTGCGTAAAACAGATCCGCGTTTTACCGCCCAGATGGAATTTGGTAAGAAGCATATGCCCGATGATCCCCTGGTACAAACTGTGTGGAATATTTATGAAACCGTACCGCCCATATTACAATCGCTTGGAAAAATTAAAAATCCCTGGCCCAATGTGGATGCACACAGTGGGGCATTGTTAGTGCATTATGGGATGGTTGAATATGAATTCTACACTGTGTTGTTTGGAGTAAGCCGTTCTTTAGGCGTTTTATCAAGTCTTTGCTGGGACAGGGTTCTTGGTTTTCCGCTCGAAAGACCAAAATCAGTTACAACCAGGCTTGTTAAGAAATGGCTTAAAGGAGAAGATGAGATTTGGGGCGATTAGAAGGTCAGATCCCTTTCACACCCTTTGTTTTAAAGGAGCGACTTAGTTACCATGTTCTAAGAGAACCATCAATGTTCAATGCCAATGGTTTGATTTATAAGAAATGCGGAACCTGATTTTATATTTGAACCAATTGATCTTATTATTCAAACAGAATGAATGAAGTGAGTTCTTTACCCGAAAAGGAGACAGTGGGTAGATAAACAGGGGTTTGAAGACTAGAAAAAATTATCAAGTGATTTAAGACTGATGGGCTTTTCCCAAATGGTAAGCTTGGCTCCATCCAGCTCAGTGGGCATTGTAGGCCTGAATGCACTGATAAGATGATATTGAATAGCGGGGTACTTCTGATAGAGTTCAGGTAGTTTATCCCATCCCAAACCATCAGGCAGATTATAATCAATGAATAAATAATCGGGCAATGTTTCCTTAAGACGGGACATGCCATCGGTCAGTGTGTGAGCGATGTAAACTTCGTAATTTTTTCGAAGGAAATATGTCTTCATCAAAAGACAGAGGTCCACTTCGTCGTCGATGATTAATACCTTTTTCCGCGTTATCATAATACTCTCAGCAATAATAGATTCCTTTAATTATCATACCACAATCAATTTATTCATTTTCAATCGTTGTGTTAAAATTAATGATTGATGCATATTTTTC
>CAMPIQ010000102.1 GCA_946886475.1 uncultured Chitinophagales bacterium
ATGAGAAAAAAATATTTATTGTACCCGTAGAAGTTTCTGCCCTGCAGGTTTGCTTCGCCCGCAATAACAACTCCCGTTATTGCAAGCGGAAGCGTTAAAAAATATAATATTATAAAACTACCAGCGAAGCAATCCAATCATAATAATTTTTTCACTTCTTCCATAATATATCCATTCTGAAAATATGCATACAGGTTCTTACCGGGGCAGGTGGTTTGATTTGAATGATCTCTATGCGTGGCAAGGGTTTCAACCGGGATCTTATATTTCCTGCTGGTGTAAGCAATCATTTTGATAAGTGATTGCAATTGTTCAGCACTCACCTCCTGTTGTTCAAGATTGCCAAGGCAAACGATCAGCAGGTGTCCTGATGGATCATATTCCGTTGCCGTCTCTCCCACTGTGTTCACATTCCTGCCTTCATAAATGGTTCCATTGGGCGCTATCAGAAAATGATAGGGGATGTCGGCCCATTTACGGTCCGGACCCATGCCCCAGGTCTGAATATTTTTGATCTTTCTGGCGGCATCATCTGTTGCTTCCAGTTTTGTTCCTTCATGATGAACAGTTATCTGTACAGGCCTATGTTGTTTATAAGGCTTCGGTTCTGCAGCATTCCAACCGGAACGGGGAACGATTGTAACATCTTTTAATTTGTAGTATGTGCTTTTGGTGGATGCACATCCCGTTAATACCATCCATAACAAAAGAAAAAAGGTCTTAAATAATTTCATGATAAAATATATTCAACTATGAAAGTATAAAAACTGTTTTGACAATTTTATCTGATTTGAATTGTAATTGGAGTTCTTCTGCTTTCATTGCCCATTCTGTTAACTGCCGTAACTGCAACATGGCTTAATGGGATCCTGGTATTATTCCTGCCTGCAATACCATCTGCCAGGATCAAAGATCTTTCATGTCTGTCCAGTATCTTATACATTTTGTTATTGCCATATTCATAATAAACCACCCACCTAAAAACATCATTTGCGTTTTTATGGCTCCAGTTAAACCTGGTAGTACTATCAGTTTCTTTTTGTGGATTGACATGAGTGGGAGCATCAGGAACCGTTTTGTCCAGCCATGGGCTGGCAGGAACGATCGCACCATTTCTGTATGGTCCGTTGATCAACGCTTTTTGCATTTGCTGATTTCGGTATACCTGCCCAATACTCCAATGAATGACACCCTTACTTTCAGGAGTTATGCCCCGTGAGATCATGATCTGGTTCATGATCTCTGTAACATTTCGCTGACTGGTATCTCCTCCTACATTGATTCCAGGCCAAAGGTGCCGGTCCATAATGTTTTCATCCCTCCACCAGCCAAGTAATAATGGAAAACTTGTGTTGGGTCTTGCAATTGGCCAGTATAGTTGCGGTGAGAAATAATCTATCCAGCCCTTATTCAACCAGAGTTTCGCATCAGCATACAACACTTCATACTGGTCGAAACAACAGATGCCATCCGGATAGCCCGGACGCCACATGCCAAACGGGCTCAATCCAAATTTTACATGCTTCTTTTCTTTCTTGATCTCCTGGTACAGATTCGAAATAAAATCATTCACTGCATCGCGCCTCCAATCGCCTCTTGACAACTTACCTCCTTGGGCCTGGTAAACAGCATAGCTGGCGCTATCAGGAAAATCATCACCTTTATTGTATTCACGGTAGGGATAGAAATAATCATCGAAATGAACACCATCAATATCGTATCGCTTTACTATATCCATTACCACTGCAGTAGAATGTTTTTTGGTTTCCTCAAGTGAGGGATCAAACCACCAGTAACCATCCTTCAGGTAAACCATCAATTCCGGTTTTCTTTTTACTATTGAACTGTCTGTAACCGGTCCTCCAACTTTATGATGGGAACGGTAAGGATTCAACCATACATGCATTTCCAGTCCCCGGTCGTGCGCGGCTTCAGTCCAGAATTCAAGGGGATCATAATATGGATCAGGTGCCTTTCCCTGTGTGCCTGTCAGATAATAGCTCCATGGTTCCAGGTTGCTATCATATAGCGCATCAGCCTGAGGCCGCACCTGAAATACAACTGCATTGAAATTGTGGTTCTTTAAAAAATCCAGCAGGGCAATGGCTTCCATCTTTTGGCTGTCAACCGGCAATCCAGGTCTGCTGGGCCAGTTTATATTGGCAACAGTTGCCACCCAGGCAGCGCGGAATTCACGCTGAGCCGCATCTGACGGAGGTTTTGTTGTGTGTGTTTTTGTAGCCTTGCATGAAAAAAACAGGATTGCAATTATGAATGAAAAAAATTGAAGATGATTCCTGATCATGGTTTGTATTTGTAAGTAACAAACATAGGAAAGTTGGAGGGATCAGGGGTTACGATAAAGTGTTGGAATTTAAAAAAACCGGAAGTTCAAAAAGGTTGTGCAGGGCTGGTGAACATATTCAAAATAGGATGAATTCGCTGCTTTCTGATGATCGGTGGTACCAAAAGTGGCGATATGGAAAAAAGCACTCCGGCCTGGAAGGCCGGAGCTTGTTAAGGCAATGTGTTTAAATCATCCCTGCACCAACCAATCAGTACAGTAGATCAGGCCTGTCTACAACCACGCCTACACCATTCAGGAGGGATTCTTTACAGCTTCTCATCCCTTTTTCTATCCGCCTCATCCTTTGATTCATTCGTTTCGAAAGCGTGTCCTGTTTCGCGCATCGTAGAAGATACAGGCCCTTTCATGTGTTCCTGAGGATCTGTGGTGTTTAAGGTTTCATTATCGGGCTTTGGTTTTTGACCTGCTGTATTTTGCTCCTTGTTGTTATTGTCTCTGTGATTCATGACTTAAGTTTATAAACTATAATCAAATTACCGGCCACGTATGAGGTTTTAAAGTGCCATTAATAGGGAAGATAAAAAACACCTGACCGCTGGCCTGCTGCACGTGGGTAAATACGCAGGTATACTTCTCCGGCAAAGGGGTTGTCGCCATATAACGTACTGAGTCTTTTATCAGGATGATACATACTGAATTGTGAACCCAGTGCAATTTTTGTGGAACCTGTTACCATCACATCATATGAAATGCCAGCTGTTAAAGCATGTACCGGGAATAACGCATCATGTCCAAATACGGATTCATCAAGATCCAGTTCCTCAATGGATTTCTGAACCCATTCATAACGGCCATAAACGGCTGTTCTTTTAATGTTATAGGAACCTTCTAACAATATTGCGTGTTCCCCATGATGGTTTTTTGTTTTATTCATTCCCCATAAAGCAGTAAAATTCGTGAACTGCTCGCCAAACCCTCTTGTGCTATAACTCACAGATGCCGTAGTTCTGTTAACATCTTCGCCAGGATGCAGAACTTCCGGCTCTTTGATAAACCCATGGGATGCCTGCAAGGCCCATTTTATAGTTGGATTGAACGACAGCCTGCCGCTCCAGCTGTCAAATTTCGGCTTGTCAAAATTGTACCGGTTTTCTCCGGGTTCCCGACCTGTAAAAGAAGAGGCTTCCATTTTAAATTTCCCATGTCTGAAGCCGAGTGTTGCAACGCCAAAAGTAATATGCGTTGCATCTACCCAATGGTGCGATAAAGGTGCATCGGGATTGAAAAATCCTGAAGGCCTGTGAACAAATGCAGCAGGACCTAAAGCGGGTTCGCCCGGATAGCCCAGGTATAGGAACAGATCGGCGTTGGATGAAATTTCATGCGCATAACTTATTGAGAGCTCTGAAATGAGATCATGCGGATGCTGCCTGTCAATCAGCGGCTGCCCCTTATATGTTTCACCGGTTTGAAAAAGCAATGGATATCCATCTTCACCAACCGTAACAGGATCGAGCGATAACATGGTATTAAAATGAAACAATCCTTTCCTGCCAACATTCCTTTGTCCCATCAACATCACCATATTTGGTGCATCAAACTTGCTGTCGCCCCTGCTTCCCTCATCAAAAAGATCCTGTTTATTAAACCTCAGATAAAGGTTACCGTGCACCATATACATCCAATTCTTTGAATGAAACATATAACCATACATGGGGGAATTATCGGGCAACCAGGAAGTACCCGAACCATTCCTTGTCATGGGAAGGTTTTTTGAGAATGCATGCGACATATTCATACTGCCATGAGGAGAAGCATGATCACTATGATCATCATGCAAATTTTCTTTATGATCATGACTGGTATGCTCAGGAACTGTATCCATTATTACCGGCAATGTATCTTTCGTTTTATGATCATGTTTATGATCGTGCTGTGCGGCAACCTGCATGAAAAAAAATGCAGTAAAGATTATGAACGTAACAAACTTTTTCATTATGATGGTTTGAAATTATAAATAGGATATCAGCATTATTCCACTCATTGCTATCATTAAGGCATCTTCAATTATGGTAACAGTGCTCATTGGAAGGTTAAACACTGCACCCAAACAGGCGCACCTGATCTTCCTTTTGTTCAGCACGCTTTGAAGCACTCCAATGATACTGATACTCATTACAACAAATGTTACACCATTTGTAATGAAAGGGTTGAAGCGAAGCAGGAATGCCAGACCCAGTGCCAGTTCAATAAAAGCATACACGTATCCCCACCCCGCCCAACGCCTGGCAATGATGTCGTAAGTTGAATAACTTTCTGCAAAACCCTTCAGGTCAAGTAGTTTAAAAAAGGAGAATGTAATGAAGAATGCCGCCATGAAATTTTGCATCCAATTATTGAGGTCAACAACACCTGATACCAGTTCAATTGAGAAAGTGATGGTAATAATATAAATACCGATCAATGCAAGGGGTTTGTACGTTTGCCACCACGATATCTTCTCAGCCGGCATGTCATCAGAAGAATGTTCCTTATGCCCTGCACTTTCATTGATCTTATATGAACCTGCCTTGTCCAGTGCTGATTGAAGAACTGATATGGGAATGTGCTTTTGCATGGTTATAGTGGCTTGCTGAGATGCCAGATCCACGTCGGCCGATGCCACATCACCTAATTTGAGCAATTCATTTTTTACTTTGGCGACACATTTCCCACATGTCATTCCGGTAATATTATAGTTGTGCGTCATAATTTTTGTTTATGATGCAAAGCTATCTTCATCACCGGGCTTACATGTATAAAATAAGGGGGAGGATGTACATAACTTTTGGATTATCCATTCGGTTCATCTTCACTCCTGGATATTGCATTCATTTCCTTCCCAATAAATGAAGGTAAAGCGCTCCATCGCTATGGAGGGTCAGGAAGAAAGGCTTGTATGGCTGAGGCGCATTTTCCTTCTTACTATAACATCAATCATTTTATTCATCTTCATCCGGTAATTCACCATTATAACTATCAGAAAACACAACCTGGCTTTCATTTTCACCCAATACCTCTACACTTTTAAGCTTTCTTTGAATGGCACGCGTTCTTTTTCCCATCACTTCATCAATCTGGTTACTGGCCGTCTGGATATTTTTTTGCGCCTTCTCAAGCATGCCTCCAAAACTTTCAAATTCTTTTTTCACTGCTCCGAGAATATTCCAGACCTCACTGCTTCTTTTTTGGATGGCAAGTGTTTTAAATCCCATCTGAAGACTGTTTAAAATTGCAGCCAGTGTGGTTGGACCTGTGATCACAACTTTACACTGCCTTTGAATGTCTTCAAGCAGGCTTGCCTTGCGCACTACTTCTGCATAGATTCCTTCAAAAGGCAGGAACATGATGGCAAAATCAGTTGTGTTTGGTGGATTGATGTACTTCTCACAAATATCTTTCGCCATTTTTCTGATGGTAAGTTCAAGATTCTTCTGCGCTTCTTCAATTTGTGTAACATCATTGGTGTCATATGCATTTTGCAGGTATTCATATGCATCGCGTGGAAACTTGGCATCAATGGCCAGCCACACAAAATTCCGGTCACCTTCCTTGTTCGGCATCTTAATAGCAAATTCAACCAGTTCCGTACTCCCTTCCTTTAATTTTACATTGGGTTCGTACTGATCCGGGGCAAGTATATTTTCCAGAAGCATTGACAACTGTACTTCTCCAAAGCCTCCACGCATTTTTACATTGCTTAATACTTTTTTCAACCCCCCTACATCCTGTGCAAGGGTCTGCATTTCTCCAAGTCCCTTTTGAACACTTTCCAGTTGTTTGCCAACCAGTTCAAAGGACTGTCCCAGTCTTTCATTCAAAGTTTTCTGCAACTTTTCGTCAACGGTTTCTCTCACCTGCTCAAGTTTTTTTTCAGTGCTTTCCACCAGTTTCATTTGCTTTTCCTCAAGCTGACCGAATTTTTCTTTTTGAATATTGTTCATATCGGCCACTCCTTCCTTAAATGTTTTATTAAAACCCTGAAATGCATTTTCAATGGTTTGTCTGGAGGTATTGCTATCTGTTTTTGCCTGCTCCATCATTGCAGAAAGCCTTTCCTGCACCGCATTGGTGATCTTATCAAGTTGTTCAATTGTTTTTTGTGATAATTCCTTTTGCTCTTTTTTCATTTCATCCAGCTTATTGGCCTGGTCAAATGAAAAATCTCTCAGGTTTGTAGTAATTGATTCGCGGTTGATCCTGTTATTTTCCTCCACCTTGTCAGTTAATGCGCGTATCTTTTCATCAAGGGTTTTATTGATCTGTTCAATTGCATTCTGGTTATGTTCTGTAATCAGTCGCAGTGTACCGGTCATTTCGGATTTGAAGCTGGATAGTGATTCTGCAAGTTCTTTACGGTTTTCCCTTGAAGCATTTGAGGATTCTTCGCGGCTGGTTCTGAATTCCTCTCTCATACCTGCCGAAACCCTGTTAAGGTTATTGTCAATTTCCTGCAGTTTCAGCCTGGCGGGATCATCAGTATTACCACTCCGTTTAATAAAAAATAATATGATAAGTATCACCAATAAAAGGGTAATTACAGAAAGGAATATCAGTTCCATATGAATGTTTTAAGTACGAAGAATGAAAGCAGCAAGGGCAATAAAATGGCCTTTTCAATTAATATTACGAAGAACGAAGTAAAAAACACATCTCCTGAAAATTTTAAACGATTATTTAAAAATATACAGGAAGGAACCATACAACTACAGGAAATATTGAGGCATGATTTTTAATCTATAAAATTGATGGATCCCTACATTCTGACGATCACCATTATTGGCGTGGCCACCTTGTTCATGGCATGGTTTCCATCAATTTCCCAGCGCACACAGATATCATATGCCATTTTTTATGTGCTGATAGGTGCCGGGTTATTTGCAATATTTAATAACTACCTGCCCGACCCTGATCCGGTTCTACATCCTGAATTCACCACGCACATAACGGAACTGGTGGTCATTATTTCGCTTATGGGTACCGGTTTAAAGATCGACCAGCCATTTTCATTCAAAAAATGGACAACACCTTTCCGGCTGGTCAGTATCACCATGATCCTTTGTATCCTTACGGTTGCTTTCCTGGCCATATGGCTTTTGGATTTTGACCTGCCCTCTGCCTTGTTGCTGGGTGCTGTACTGGCTCCAACCGATCCGGTATTGGCTTCCGATGTACAGGTAGAGCCGCCTATGGAAGGAAGGCAGGAAAATGTGAAGTTCTCATTAACTGTGGAAGCAGGCATGAATGATGGCATGGCCTTTCCTTTTGTATGGCTGGCCATAGTGATGGCAACTTTTGGAATGCATTCCTATGGCGATCTGGGTAACTGGTTTTTGAAGGATGTAATTTACCGGCTCATTGCCGGCGTAATCTGTGGCATCCTGCTGGGCCGCTTATTGGCCATGTTTGTTTTTTACCTGCCTGAAAAGAAAAATTTTGTGGTGATCAAGGATGGTTTTGTTGGCATAGCAGCAACGCTGGCGGTATATGGCCTCACAGAATTGGTACAGGGTTACGGGTTCATTGCCGTTTTTATTTCAGCCATTACGCTTCGCAATTATGAGATCGGCCATAAATACCATAAGAAGCTACATGAATTTACAGACCAGATCGAAAGGATCATGGTGAGTATTTTACTGATTGTTTTTGGCGGAAGCCTGATCAGTGGAATTCTAAAACCAATTACTTGGCCAATGATCCTGCTTGGTGTTATTTTCCTGTTTGCGGTAAGGCCTGTAACCAGCTGGATCGGAATGATCGGAACTAAATTAAAGCCAAAAGAAAAAATGGTTATTTCATTCTTTGGAATAAGAGGCATCGGATCCTTCTTCTATCTTTCATTTGCACTGAACCAGGGCGGATTTTCCGATAAAAGAGAATTGTGGGCCATTGTTTCATTTATTGTTATGCTTTCTATCCTCATTCATGGATTAACTGCAACCAGAACTTTCCGTAAAATGGAAAAAGATGCGGAGGGCAGTAAATAGCATACAATTTATTATTGAGCCTTATACCTATTTTAGCAGGCATGGATGATACGTTTGAACTTCCCGTAAATTATAAAAACGAAGAATTATTATTTCCGGCTGAATTTTTAAGAATGGGCTATTCATATAAAATAAAGGTTGATGTGTATGGCCAAATGATCCTGTTTGAACCTGATGAAGAAAGGAACTGGCGGGCTGTAGTGAATACGGATGAACTCAGTAAAATGAAAACTGACAGGGCACTTATTCAGGCCATCATAGAGATACTGGATCAGCTTTGATGTTTGCCACTAACCGATCCGAATTCTTAGTAGCTGATGCCAGAAGAGCAAGGAATCGGGTTTTATAAGAAGCCCAATAAATAATACCTTGTATATCATCACAAAAAATCCTTCCACTCCGGATCTCTTTAATAACGCTGGCTGTTCAAGGATAAAAATTAATCTGTAAAGCAACTGGCTTTTGATGTCTGCGCTTTACTGTTGTAAAGTTTATTTTTACACCTGTTCTTTTAGCAGAACCAATATTTTCCTGCTGATTGCTCAACTTAAACCAGAGGTTACCCATTATGAAAAAGAAAAAAGCACCAGGCGAAATTCCTTATACCAGGCAAATCAAACAGTTAAGGCAGGAAAAAGAATTCTGGCAAAATTTAGGGATACAGGATCCTGAAGATGCTCCACATCATGTTAATCATGTTGACCTCCGGGGTACAACTATAAATGATGACCAACTGGCCATGTTGGTGGGCAGGGTCCGTTCCATTGAGATGCTTGACCTGAATGACACAGAAATAAGTAATGAAGGGATCAGCCACCTTACCCGTATGGAATACCTGGCGGAATTACGATTAAAAGAATGCAGGCAAATCGATAATGATTGTATTTCTTTTCTTAACCAGATACCCGGCCTCCGGCTTTTATACCTGAAATCAACACCCGTCAATATTGATGGATTATTGAACCTTACCAGTGTCCCTAAACTGGAAGAGTTGTTTTTTTCCGATCCTGATGAATTGATCACTGAAGAGAAAATGGTGAAGCTGGCCGCTTTGCTTCCAAATACAACACTGATAATTGATGGCAAAACATTCAGATGATGTCTGCCATCCATCACAAATTCTATCCGGAGAAAAGCATCATTCCTGTATAATCATTTACTGGCTCAGCATCTTTCATCGGCTTCCTTAATCATTATCCTTTTTAGGTATGACGCGGTAATCTTCATCCTTCAATTGCACGCCCTTCCCCTTTTTTTTACCATCAGGAATACTATCCTTTACATTTGGCTGGATAAAACCCGTAAAAGGTTCTGCCGCATTCAAAGTAAATGAGCTGTCCTTTTGAACCGGAGTATTCAAAACAGCATCCTGCTCTGTTATTAATAATGGTGAATCTGCCGCAATGACCATGGATTTATTTCCGGCATCCGTACGGTTATCATTTAAATTATTTTTTTGAAAAGGCGGGCTATTGGAATGCTGAATGGTTTGTTTAACTGGTTCGGTTATCTCCGGTTTGCTGATATCAATTGCAGCAGGTTTGTTGTTTTTATTGATAAGAAATATCGTGATCATTGTAATTAGAAGCAATGATAATCCCCAGCCAATGATTCCCGGTGCCGGCTTAGGCGCAGGCCCATTCCCATCACCATTATCTTCAGGCAGGTCCAGGTCCAGTTGTGCCCTTACTCTTGCCCAGATCATATCTTCCATATCCGGAACAGGCAGGCTTTCCAGTTTCCCGGCTACCAGTTGTTCATATTTAAGTCTTTGATCCATTAGTTGCTGATAAGCTGTATTTGTTTTTGCAGGATTTTTCTGGCTTCGCTCAGGTGCCACTTTGAAGTTCCTTCGCTGATCTTTAAGTGTGCGGCTATTTCCCTGTGATTATAACCTTCCACCGCATACAATACAAAGACAGCGTGGGTGGCAGGTGGCAGTTTTTTTACCAGCTCCATGATCTCCTCAGCACCCATTTGTTCAATGACGGTACTGCTCACCTCCGGTTCAGGTACTGTTTCCAGTTCAACACTTTCACTGAACCTCGACCTACCCTTAATATGATCAAGCCCTTCGTTCACCACTATCCTTTTGATCCACGCATGCAATGAACCCTTATTGCCATCATAACTATGTATGCTTTTGAAAATTTTAATGAACGCATGACTTACAATATCTGCAGCATCCATTTCATCTCTTGAATAACGCAGGGCAATGGTCATGGCAAATCCGTAGAACTCACGGAACAATCCTTCCTGGGCCTTGCGTTTATTGGCAACACTTCCCTGAAGTAATTCTTCAATATTATTTTCTACGGCTATCATATTGCCTTTTAAAGTTCATCTTTATCTTTCTCAACGTCCTGCATCCTTTTCAACATAATTGCAGATGCAATAGAAGATAACAACAATTTTTCTGATGATTCCAGATCGTTATACATCCAGATGCTGTTATCTAGCAGGTCAATGATGGCTACCACTCCACCATCCCACTGTAGTTCGTATCCTGAAAGCATTTTTCCGCCAAGTATTTTTGTTTGTTTCCCTGATTTGGTTGTGATATTCTCCAAACGCAATGGCCTGATGGTGACATTATCTTTTCCATTGGTAGCATAGCCCTCTTCTTCAACATAGGGCCGGTCAAATATTCCTCTTGCCGTATCTTTTGACGCATCATAACGGTTCATGAGTACCAGTGACCAGGGCTCCCTTTGCTGCCCGGTCAATGGAATGATGGCAGCAGTAAAAGAATATTCATACTTGTTGGTTTTATAGGCCTCTCCCAAAAATGGGTTATTGCTTTTGTATACCAGTTGTTTTTCGGAAAACTTTTCGGTTGCATAAATTTCCGCAGCCTGGTCTCCCGCTTCAATGATGTATTGAAATTTATTCTTCTGGCTGAGATTTTTCTTATCTGTATCAATGTCAAATACCTTCAACAGCATTTCTTCCGGGCGCACATTGAACTTTGTAAATTGAAATGAATTTGAAAAATCCCATCCTCTTTTAATATTTGAGGTTTGATAGGGCCCAAAGCTCAATTTCTGTTTGACCATCCAGCCATTTAGACCTTTCACCGGAAAACGGGTTGCACTTTCCCTGAACTGGCTGGGAACAGAAACTTTGGCGGCCGTGCAGGAACATAAAGTGAAAACCGTAGCGGCAATAATTAATCTGAAAGACATAGTTGCAATTTTAAATATAGTTGGATCAATTTTAGTTTTTAAAAAAAAGACATGGAGCAAAGTAAATAACCGGTTCTGTTGTTCCTGATTGCTTCACGTCTTTTTTACATTTTGTTTGTTCTTAGTATATAAAAACGGTTTTGGTTGAATAGGCATAATTGCCTGTAATATAGGTTCTGAAATGTTTTACCAATTCTGTTGGATATCCTTCCGCATCGTATTTATAATTAAAGCTGTAAGGATCAGTAACTGGATAGCTTCCATAGTATTCTTTCTGTTGCCAGGTCACATTATTTTTAGAGCTGTTTGTCAGAAAAAGGTTTGGCCAGTTCATATGCCTGTAAGGGTTGATATTAAGATCATGGTCATACCTGCCCAGTTCCGTGTTGTTATGGGATGTTGCAGCCGAACCCATGATAAGATTGCCCCTGCTGAAACTCATAAAATAATTCATATCATAACTAAGTCCGGGATATGTATAATGAATATTCACTTCCTGTGTTGATGGATGATAACTTACATCAGCAATAGTTTGTTTACCACTTTCCGTGTGATCCATATTGGTTATGCGACCCTGGTTGTCGTAAGTGAAGGAAGTGCTTCCGGTGAGTGACTGGATTGTTTTATCGGTACGGTTAATCTTTGAAACTTTTCCTGACTGGTATTCAAATTCATCTGTCATGGACAAATAGGGAGAGTTGTCCAGCCTCCTGAGCCAGTATTCAATTTTTAAAAGCTTACCGGCGCCATCATAAAAATAATCCGTTTTACTTTCAGGAACATCATTTCCATTCACCTGCCTGTAAACTCTTTCGGATTTCAGTTTTTTTGCCTCCCTGCTGCCTCCCAGTGTGTATACCGTATTTTCATCCACATCAGGTCTGTTAAGCGTCATCATATCAGTTGTACCCCATTTCGAAACACGGAATTCGTATCTGACTGCTGATTTCAAAACCGGCACCAGGTTCACTCCGGCTTTTAAGGAACCGTATGTGGTCTGCATTTCACCTGTTTCATTCCAGGTAGATATAACCAAAGATGCCGGGATGCTGTCGTACAACACATCTCCTATTTGCATAATGGCTCTCAACTTCACTCTGATATAAGGATCAGCATCGGATTGCCCATTGTCGAATGCACCTGAAGGATAACCAAAATCCTGTGGCTTATCATTAGTATTCACTTTCAATACCTCCACAGCAATTTCCTTAATACCCTGTTTATGAACGGTAAAGTCGATTGACAGCGGCTTTTGAACCTGGGCGGATCTTACGGAACCTGAGATGGGAGCTGCAAAATGGGTATAGACCCCACCATACACCATTTTTAAGGACGTAAGCCTGTAATTCCCAACAGGTAATTCCAGGGTTTCTGTGGTTACAGCACCTGAAATGTTCAGTTGCAGGGTCTTTTCAATTGTTTCATTGTTCTCATTGGCAATATTTACAACAGCTGTAAGGTTGCTGCTATGGTAAGGTTGCCCGGACAGGTCTGGATTGAGACTGAATTTAAATAGCCCTTTTATTATAGGTTGTCCGCCATTACCGGGAGGCGGAGGAGGCGGACCAGGTTGAATAATATCATCTTTGGAACATGCCAAAAGAAAAAATAGAAAGAAAATAAAATTTACCGGTTTTAAGATCAAATGTTTCATTTTAGTCTGATTTGAGTTGTAGGTTTTGTTTTTATGAAGCGGCTTTGTTACCGCTTCAGGAACAATACCCCCTGTTGACCAAAAACCGTTGGGTAGGTTTTTTCCCTTTAACAAAACATTTTGAAACAGGCGAATATCAGGATAGGTAAGAGGTTGAAAGTCTGCATCCCGGAGTTTTGCCCAGGGTTCGCCTGTTACCATAGGCCACGGTTTCAACCGTGGGTTGGTGATCCAAAACGATCGCCGCACAACCATTTTAATGGTTTACCCATGAACCATTCGGTTCAATGACCAAGCATTGGTAAATGGTTGAAACCATTAATCCGGATCTGAGAAACCAATTTGACCCACGGTTGAAACCGTGGGCTATGGAGGAGATCCCAATTTTCATTTTGATAATATAATTCACGCCATTCGGATAATGATCCGACGTTTCAGGCCAGATTTATCTAACCAAATAACAAATTGCCGGACGTCAACATGGAAATATTTCACATGGGATTTGGCATGATCACGAAACCAAAAACAGCCTGTAACCATAGCCCACGGTTTCAACCGTGGGTTTAATGAACCCAAACGACCGCCGCACAACCATTTTAATGGTTTACCAATGAAATATTCGGTTCAATGACC
>CAMPIQ010000103.1 GCA_946886475.1 uncultured Chitinophagales bacterium
AATGGCCCTTTTCATATCATATAGCCCTTATCGTTGTAGCCATTCGCCGGCATGTTGAACATTCGACAAGGAAAGGGATCATCAATCCCTGTTCCCTGTTCGATATTCCATTCGGTTTTCCTTGATTAATTTAACCACAAGTTTATCAATGGGCAGGGTAACACTTTCTTCAGATAAATTATTCCAGTCAATAAAACGAAACGTTTCAATTTCGTTTTCTTTATTGTAAATGATCATCTGCTGTTCATCAAAATCGAATGCTACATTACTTAACCGCACTGAAATTTCTTCAAGCGGATGTACGAAATAATAAATTGAAATGATCTGTTGCCCGGGATGAAAAGCAGACTCCTGGAAATAATCGGTTGTATATAAATGGGAATCCACTTCAACTTTCAGATTCATCTCCTCCATGAATTCTCTTTTCAGGCAGTCTCTGGTGCCTTCCCCATATTCCAGTCCTCCACCGGGAAATTTTGTATAGCGGTTGCCTCTTATTAATTCATCACTCACCAGCACCTGCCTTTGCTCATTGACCAGGATGCCATAAACACGGATATTAAAACGGTGCATTGGTTTAGAGTTATATTATCAACTTATCAGTCTGTCAATCCATTAACCTCGATCTTTCCCTCAAACACTTTCTCTGCCGGACCATTGAGCCATACATCCTTATAGGAATCCCCCATTTTTTCGTATTCAACACTTAATAGTCCCCCCTTTGTCTGCACTTCAACCCTGTTGAAGCCATTGTCATTATGATGGCATACAAGGGCAGCGGCCGTTACACCGGTTCCACATGAATAGGTTTCATCTTCAACACCCCTTTCAAAGGTGCGTACAATGATCCTGCCGGGTGCTTCTGTTTGTTCAACAAAATTCACATTGATCCCTTTTTCTTTGAAGTCAGGACTGTTCCGGATTTCAGATCCTTCCTTAAATACATTCATGTCCATTACATGATTCCTGATAGCCACATAATGAGGCGATCCTGTATTCAGTATATAATGGTCCTTTTCTTCTGTGATCTCCGGTACATCATTCATTTTTAAAGCAATGGTGCCGTCATTATTCATGCTTGCTTCGTGCACGCCATCTACTGCAAGAAATTTATAGACCGTCTGGATAATACCCATATCATAGGCAAATCTGGTAAGGCACCGTCCTCCGTTGCCGCACATGCTGCTTTCCCTTCCGTCGGCATTGTAATATTTCATTTCAAAATCATAACCATCAAGGGTGTTCAGCATCATTAATCCGTCTGCGCCAATTCCAAAACGCCGGTCGCATAAAAATGCTACCTGTTCATTGGATATGCCCTCATATTTCCTGTCGCGGTTATCCAGAATAACAAAATCATTTCCTGTTCCCTGGTATTTATAAAATTGGATTGTCATTTTTTATGTTTATGCCTGATTTATTATGTCACTTGTTAGCCATTGGCTATGGACCGATGGCCGTTAGCTCATCCCTTCCACAATTCCCAGCGTCTTTTCAATCAGTTGGTCAACAGCAGCTATTCCATCTTTTGAAAATTGTTTTACCACACGGTTGGCTACTACGGCATTCAGTGAAAGACAATGATGTCCAAGCAGCCTGCCCAATCCATAAATGGCAGAAGTTTCCATTTCGAAATTGGTGATCCTGTGCTGGCCAAACTGAAACTGCGTAAGCCTGTCGATCAGTTCCGGGTTTCTTACGCCCAGTCTGAGTATTCTTCCCTGCGGGCCATAAAATCCCGGGCAGGTTACGGTAATGCCCTGGAAGTATCCTTCCACAAAATTCTTTATCAGGGAGGAACTTGCGGTGCTGATATAGGGATTGCAGACCTGGGAATGCAATTGCGTATGCGTTACAAAGGAATGGAGCAGCTGATTTTCCTGTTCATTGTGTTCCAGACGGTAATAATTCAGCAGGTTATCCAAACCCAGGCCATGAGTGGAAGCCACAAAACTATCCACCGGAATATCTGCCTGTAAAGCGCCGCAGGTGCCAATGCGCATGATGTTCAGGGAAGTGGGTTTTTCTTTGATGGTGCGGGTTGAAAAATCAATGTTCGCCAGGGCATCCAGTTCATTCATCACGATATCAATATTATCGGGACCAATTCCCGATGACAGAACAGTGATCCTTTTTTTTCCGATCCTGCCGGTATGCGAAACAAATTCACGGTGCTGCTGTTTCACTTCAATGGTATCAAAATGCCTGCTGATCCTGGCCACCCTGTCCGGATCTCCAACCGTAATGATAGTGGGTGCAAGTTCTTCAGGTAAAAGGTCCAGATGATAGATGGCTCCTCTCTTATTAATGATCAATTCTGATTCGGCGATCCTTTGCATAGATTGAACAAATGTTAAGCTGTAAATGTCGTTTTAATTAGGAATAAAAATATCCTTATTTTCGCAACCGTTTCGAATAAGCAGGGAACCAGGTATTCAGATGTAGTACTATCCGGATGCTGTTCATCATGCTTCCCTCGTCTGTCCTTGTTCGATATTCAACCGGTACCGTGGCCGAGTGGCTAGGCTGAGCTCTGCAAAAGCTCCTACAGCAGTTCGAATCTGCTCGGTACCTCAATCCCCGGCAGGGGATTTTTGCTGATGGTTGATGGTTGATTGATGGGATATTAAATTAAAGAGTTTCCCTTTTTCAACCAGGAGTTACATGATACTTCTGAAATCACCGGTCAACCATCAGCTATCAACCATCAACCTTTTTCATGCTATCAAAAAACGACGAAGATTTTATAAAATACTGGGAGATTCAAAGGAAGAAGAAAAAGCAGTTTCTACGTAAACTTTCCATTGGACTGCCACTTGGTGTGATCATTGTGGTGGCTCTGGTAGTGAATTTCCTGAGTGGCTGGTACGATAAGGCAGACATGATGCTGCGTCAGAATTCTTCCGTTATCATTGTCGTTCTGATCGCGGCCCTGGGTATCGTGGTATTCATTACCGTTTTTTCCGCGAGGCATAAATGGGACCAGAATGAACTTCATTACCAGGAACTGATGGCAAAAAGGGAAAGGGATGATGCAGCAGTTAATGAAGAAACAACGTCATAAATATAAAATGCGACCTATGTTAAAGAAAATAGTTTTTGGTTTTTTGGTAGTAGCATCTTTCAGTGGTTGTCTGAAGAACTCGGATCTGGCCAACCCATGCGATTACGATCCATGTGAGATCAAAGCGCCTGCTTCAGAAATACAACAGGTGCAAACGTATCTGACTTCAAATAATATCACGGCCATCCAGCATTGCAGTGGCTTGTTCTATGATGTTGAAGTGGCCGGTACCGGTGCCACACCCGGGGTATGTTCCAACATAACTGTTAATTATGAAGGAAGACTGACCAACGGTAATGTATTTGATGCTTCCACATCTCCCGTAACATTCAATCTCAGCCAGGTGATCAACGGTTGGAAGAACGGATTGCCTTTGATCAAAGCCGGGGGAAGGATCAATTTATATATTCCGCCTACACTGGCATATGGTAGTACAAGCCAGGGAAGCATACCTGCTAATTCCGTATTGATATTTAAGGTAGAACTGATTGCTGTTCAATAGTTCTGGTAATTCAGGATTACATTTGTTGAAACTTTAAAGCTTGGCACACGAAGCCATTTCTGTATTTGATATTTTTAAGATAGGTGTAGGACCTTCCAGTTCCCATACCCTGGGACCCTGGCGTGCTGCCCAGCGGTTTGTAAGATCACTTCAGGATACAAACAGAACCGGTGAGATAGCTTCACTTAAAGTTTTACTATATGGATCACTTGCCAAAACAGGTAAAGGTCATGGTACTGACATAGCCGTACAACTGGGTTTGGGAGGACAGGATCCGGTAAGTTTTGAAGTAGATAAGATATCCTCGCATATCAACGGGATCGCCATCAGTAAAAAATTGTTGGTGAACAACCTGGTTGAGATTGATTTTGATCCGGCTGTTGATATTGAATTTCTTTTTAGTGAAAGTCTTCCTTTTCATCCCAACGCATTAAGTTTCCTGGTAAGCTTTAAGAATGGAGCATCTATTTCGGAAACCTATTATTCCATAGGCGGTGGATTTGTGGTAAAGGAAGGGGAGACTAACGGTCAGGAACAGGTGATCCTTCCATTTCCTGTAAGCACGGCCTCTGAACTGTTGCACTGGTGTTTAAAAACAGGTTTATCAATTCATGAAGTTGTGCTGGAAAATGAATCTGCCTGGAGACCGGAAAAGGAAACCAGGGAAGGGGTTTTGAAGATATGGCAGGTGATGAAGGATTGTACCTATCGTGGTTGTCATACTTCAGGTACACTGCCCGGCGGGTTGAATGTAAGCAGGCGGGCTGCAGGTCTGAATAAGAAACTTCTGAAAGACAGTAGTTATTCCAATTATGAGGAATGGGTAGCGGCTATAAAAAAAGGGGGACATACTTTTCAGTATATACTCGACTGGGTAAGTTGTTTTGCGCTGGCGGTGAATGAAGAAAATGCATCTTTTGGAAGAGTGGTAACAGCGCCAACAAATGGAGCAGCAGGTGTAATTCCCGCCGTATTGCATTATTATATCATGTTCACTGATGGAATTACTGAAGATAAGATCATCCAGTTTTTATTGACGGCATCAGAAATAGGAAGCATATTTAAAAAAGGAGCCACCATTTCTGCAGCCATGGGTGGATGCCAGGCAGAGATCGGCGTATCTTCTTCAATGGCAGCCGCTGCGCTTACAGAAGCGCTGGGTGGAACCCAAAGGCAGGCCCTGATGGCTGCTGAAATTGCCATGGAACATCATTTGGGAATGACCTGCGATCCCATTGCAGGCCTGGTGCAGGTACCCTGTATTGAAAGAAATACCATGGGAGCCATCAAGGCCATCACCGCATCCCAGCTTGCATTACAAAGTTCTCCCGATTATGCAAAGGTTTCTCTCGATGTGGTGGTGGAAACCATGTGGGAGACTGCTTTGGATATGAACAGCAAATACAAGGAAACCGCAGAAGGCGGACTCGCTATCAATATTCCATTAGGACTGAGTGAATGCTGATCAGAGATGGAATGGATACAGCTTGTGTTTAAGGGATCAAGGATGAATCAGATGAAATGGATCCCCGCTGAAATTTATTTGTTCAACTCTTTACATCATAATTTCAATGGCATGCATTTTTTGCAAATCACGATATGAAAGCATATTCAATATTGACCGGCCTGTTGTTTTTTATTATGTCCTGTAATGATAATAAAAATAATGACGGCCCGGTATATGGAGCCCCGTCCGCGAAAGTAACCTCTACTCCAAATAACCAGCGTGAGCTGGTTGGTCCTTTGACCTATGGTCCTGGTGTTCCTAAAATAGTAGAAGCAGATACGGTTGTTGTGAAAATGGATGCCAGGCATAGATTATTTCAGATCAGTCCGGAAGTTTTTTATAAGGCATGGACATTTGGTGATTCAGTGCCGGGGCCGATCCTGCGCGTAAGGGTGGGTCAGACCATAAAATTTTCAATGACTGACCGGTCTGCAGATACCATAAAGAATATGAAGATGTTCATGAACAATGCACCTATGGAATATATGCCCCATTCCATAGATTTTCATGCTTCAATGGTAAATCCTGAAGATAAATTCAGAAGCATCAATCCGGGGGAGACCATTGAATTTACCTGGACAGCAAATTATCCCGGTGTATTCATGTACCATTGCGCCACGCCATCCGTTCTGGTACATATGGCCAATGGAATGATAGGTATGGTAATAGTAGAACCGGCTGACGGATATCCCACCGAAGTAAACCAGGAATATGCCATTGTGCAAAACGAATATTATGCGAAAAAGCAGGGTGATGTTTATGTGTTGGATACGGCAGCTGCAAGGTTAAGACATCCAAGTTTTGTAACTTTTAATGGAAAGGCAGGACAATATGTAGTGAGGTCTTTAAAAGCAAAAGCGGGCGAAAGGGTAAGAATGTATGTACTGAATGTCGGGCCCAATTTATTTTCCAGTTTTCATGTGATCGGGACTATACTTGATAAGGTGTGGCTGGATGGAAACCCTGAAAATGAACTGGTGGGTATGCAGTCAGTAACTTTGCCCCCCGGTGGCGGTGCTATAGTAGAATTTATTATGCCGGAAAAAGGATTATATCATTTCGTTGACCATTCTTTTGCAAACGCGGAAGCTGGTGCTATTGGAACTATTAAGGCGGAATGATCAGGGATATGGAACAGGGAATTAATTTCATTTTTTCCGGAGTGGCTATTGATTCATGGTCATAGCCTCATCCCATTCATTGCAGAATACATGGACTTCCTGTACCTCTCTGCCCTCCGTGTAACTTCATGTGTGCCTATTGGGTACAACCAGAACGAAGTTATAAAATCACATGATTCATTACTTTGATCTTCTTCCAGCTATCATCCTCCTGTTTTTCAAAAACGATACAGATCGTTCCAAAATAGGTTTCGGGAATGGGCTGGTCTGCAAATTCTTTTCGGTATACAAGCAGGTCAATGAATGCATAGTGGCCATTGGAATCAAATAATGGTTCAGTCGAAACAAAATAAAAGCCCGTAATATTTTCTGATGATGCAATGGTTTTGTAATAAGGACCATTGATCGTTATGTTTTTGGAAACGATTGTTGAAGATCTTTCCTGCAAAGATTTTTTTTGCTGTTTGCTGAACAGCTTATCCAGTTCCTTATCACGGAAAAGGTAAGTGTGGTGATAAGGATGGTGTTCATCGCGACTGAGAAATTTAGTGTTGAGTAGATTTCGGTCTAAATCCTTCAACCAGAACCGGTCCGGGTTCCAGCACTGGGTGGTATCCAGGATATAGACCGTATCTGGCCTTTTATCATAAAATGAAGTGGTCATCCTGAAGTTATCCGTGTCACTAAAACTAAGGTGATAGATCTCCTGTTCCTGTGAAAAGGCATCAGCAGCAAGCAAAGACGATAATAGTAAGAGGAAGGTTTTCAATTTTATGGCATTTAGTAACATTCAAAAAATTTGATCATGCAGCTTTCTCAATGAATGGAAACCACCGGTGTGCCCTGCCAGGTAACCGCCTTCCAGTTCTTACCCCTTTTCACCCATACATCGTAGAACCTTGTTTTTCTTTCAAACGTACTGTCTGTTTTATTATTATAGGTATGCATGATAAAGGAAACTACAGCCGCATCGCCATAAACATGCACAACAGGTTCTTCAAGTTTAAAAGAATCCCGCACAATGCTTTCCTTTATTCTATCAATGTTATCCTGGTAAATAGTTCTTAACACATCGTGTTTATTCCTGATCATGCCATTATTTAATTCAATGAATGTTGAATCCATTAGGGAAGAAAGAAAGGCCGTATCATTTTGAAATTCTCTTGTAATGGCCAGCATTTCCAGGTCCATCAGTTCCTTTGCTGTTGTATCTGCCGGTGTGTGATCCTGGCAGGCCTGGAAACAAAAAGTAAGAAAACTCATTGACAGGATCCTGATCATGGTTGAAAATTTCAGATAACGATGAATGTAATACCGGCTTTTTATAATTCAGGATTTCAGGTGTTTAATGAATATAATAAAAAAACCGCACTGGTAAGATGCGGTTTCAATGATATAAGAATTTACTTATCGCTTGCTGCCAAAGATCCTCAGCAACATCAGGAACAGGTTGATGAAGTCAAGATATAGTGATAAAGCGCCTATAATGGCTCCTTTCTTATATTCATCGGTTCCTTCCGTTACCTGTCCGCCCATGTTCTTGACCTTTTGGGTATCGTAGGCAATCAGTCCTGTAAAAATGAATACACCTGCATAAGTAGTGATCCAATACAACATCGTGCTGTTTAAAAAGATATTTATTACCGAGGCTATGATCAATCCGATCAGCATCATAAAAAGTAAGCTTCCGAATTTTGTAAGGTCATTTCCTGTAAACCATCCATAAGCACTCATCACAGCAAACATGCCTCCCGTGATCAGGAAAGTTGATGCAAGCGAACCTGCTGTATAGATCAGGAACAGTGCGGAGAAAACGATCCCTGTCAGCACAGCGTACAAAACAAAAATCGCCGTTGCTGTAGTAACAGAAATTTTATTGACCCAGCCAATCAGGCTGCCAACCATCAAAAGCTTTACGATCATTAATCCGATAAACATCCATTGGTTTGCAAAAATAAAACTCATGATGGTATTACTTCCTGAAACATACCAGGCAACAAGTCCTGTAATGGCCAGTGCTCCGGCCATCCAGCCATATACTTTTGAGATAAATCTTTTCTGGTCAAGTTCCAGTTGTTCCGGCGATATCAGTATCTGAGTATCCATAATTAGAATTTGGAGAACAATATAATGTGAAATTTATGAAAATGGAAGGGGGGAGGGAGTCGGATTGTGGAGTCTTGAGTCGGGGAGTTCAAAGTTCAAAGTCGGTGAACTACTGTCGGAGAGATTGTTCGAATTCCTGGTTTTTGATTTACAACTGAATTCCGTAAACGACCTGACTTTGAACTTTGAACTGTTGACCGTCCGATTGCCGCCTCAAAACCTCTCAATCTCATTATACAGGGTATCTCTTTCCACCGGTGTTCTGTTCACCTGTTTGATCAGCGTAACAATTTCCTCCGTGGTCATGGCTGGATTTTGTTCTTCTGATCCTGCCATAGAATAAATTTTGGTGGTATCATCAATGGTTCCATCTATATCATCAACACCAAATGCAAGGGTGAGCTGGGCGTTTTTTCGTCCCAGCATGGGCCAGTAGGCTTTGAGGTGCGGAAAATTGTCCATATAGATCCGTGCAACAGCATACATTTTCATGTCTTCGATTACGCTGGCCTCAGGCACATGGCTCATGTCATTATCACCGTTGCGGAACTTAAGCGGAATAAAAGTATTAAAGCCACCGGTTTTATCCTGCAATTGCCTCAATCTTTCCATATGATCTATCCTGTGTGCATAGTTTTCAATATGACCATATAACATGGTGGCATTGCTATGCATGCCTGCACGGTGTATGGCTTCATGTATGTTGAGCCAGCCTTCGGCATTTACCTTATCAGCACAGATCTTTTTCCTGATCTCCTCATCAAAGATCTCAGCGCCGCCTCCTGGAATGGAATTTAATCCCGCCTCTTTCAACACCTGAACGCCTTCATCTACACTGAGCTTTGCTTTTCGGAACATATAATCCAGTTCCACAGCTGTAAATGCCTTAATGTGAAGGTCAGGCCTGTGGGCGCGAATGGCTTTTAAAAGATCAGCAAAGAAATAAAGATTCATTTTTGGATGAACGCCTCCAACTATATGAACTTCAGTTTCGGGTTTGCCATCATATTTTTTTACAATGTTCAGCATATCATCTATACTGAGTTCCCAGCCTTCCTCTCTTTTGGCGTACAGCCGGGAGTAAGAACAAAAGTTACAGGTGAATACACAAACATTTGTTGGTTCAATATGAAAATTTCGGTTGAAAAAAACCTTGTCACCGTGCATCCGTTCACGAACATGATTGGCCAGTGAACCCAAAAATGCAGGACTTCCTTTTTCAAATAAAACAATTCCTTCTTCAGGGCTTATTCTCTCGCCACTATACAGTTTTATAGCAATCCGCTGCAATTCAGGATCAGTTCCTGAGAGCGGTATTTTTTGAGTCGATTCTTCTGTTATCATATCAACTGCAAAAATAGTTGTTTATTATCCTCCAGGTATTGACCTATATCAACCCTAAAAAACTGGACATTGGTCAGCAACAGAAAGCCTCCTGTTTAAAGGAGGCTTTTTTAAGTTTGCCAAGGAAAGCAGGAAATAATGATGTTTTTATAATTTGATCACCCTGTCCGTTACTTCCCTGTCGTTGTATCCTAATTTAATGATATAAACACCGGCTGCTTTTCCGGTCAGGTTAATGTCCTGTACATTCAAAGCATTGCCATTAAAGTTTTTCTGGTAAACCAGTTGGCCGGCCGCATTGTACACATTGATGTATTTCAAATCTGTTGGAGGCTGTATATGCCAGACACTAAAGCTGTTGGTGAATGGAGATGGCAATACCAGGTAGCCCTGCTGTTTCAACTGGTCTGGCAGGACCCTGGTTGACAGGTTTACATTATCAATAAAAATATTATTCTCAAAATGATTGGTTGTTCTGAAAAATACCATTACCGGTCCTGTACCGCCAAAACCGGTCAGGTCGATGGTCTCATTTCTCCAATGGGCAGCTGTGGTTGGGAAAAATTCAACCGGAGCAGAGGAAGGAATGATCACGGTTTGCAGTTCATCACCCCATTTTTTATATACGCTGGTAAAAGTATTACCACAGTCCTTACTTACAAGCACTTCAAGTGTATCCATAGGTATAGCCGGACTTCCGGGATAACTGAATATGGCCGCTGCCACATCAAACCTGAGTTTTACCGAATCAACTCCTGTATAATTTACATTCGGTGTTACCAGGTCATCTTTTTGTGAGGTAACATTATAATTAAAGGTATTTACATAGGCAGATCCGGGCGTTACATTTCCATTTTCATGTCTGTTCCACGTAATGCCTCCATCGGGATTTACAACAGACCAGTTGGCAGGAGGGAAGGTGGTTCCGGTAAATGCTTCTACCAGTGGTGCTTCTACGCTGCCGGCAATATAAAATGTTTTTGTAAGTGTATCATTGAAAAGATAATGATCACCTGTGCCGC
Organism: uncultured Chitinophagales bacterium; assembly: GCA_946886475.1. The sequence goes on from CAMPIQ010000103.1 coordinate 10,667, forward strand.
TAATGCTTACCGGATCAATTGAATAAACTTTTATTGTATGGGCTCCTGAAGCGTTGATACTGGCAGCTGCAAGATTAAGTGTAGCAGTAGCTTCTCTTTGAAGATTCAATCCATTGAAGGTACCTGTTTGCAATGCGCCGTTATCTATGCTGTAAACGATCTTTACGGAAGAAACAGTTTCCGTGCCTGCATTTCTTATAGTAACCGAAGGAATCACCTCTCCATTACAAACAATGGCTGCAGGTTGTGCAATGGCCTGTATGGCAATATCCCGATCAAACAGGGATGCTATGTTGATGTTATCAATAAATACATTATTCCCTTCCCTGTTGGTGTTCCTGATCATTACACTTATACTTCCATTGGCCAGTAAGGTACCGCCAATAGCGACCCTTTCATTTCTCCAGTCGGCCGCGTTTGCAAAATTAAATGGAGTGGATGAACTGCCTGAAGTGGAAAGTTCATTGCCCCATTTCTTATACACGCTGGTGAAAGTATTGCCGCAATCCGTTGATACCAGAACACTCAGCGTATCAAAATAATTTGGATTGGGATAATTTTTATGCGCCAGGTCAAACCTGATGATCAGAGAATCTGCATTGGCTACATTAATGAATGGCGACCTGAGATCATCTGTTTCATTGTGCGAAACGTTGGTATAGTTATCTATGAAAGCGGCATTATTACTATTTCTTCCTGGTTGTTTTCTTATCCAGGTATTTGCTCCATCCGGATTGTTGATCTGCCACCCGGCGGGAGGGAAGAAAACCTCGAATCCTTCTGTCAAAGGCGGGTTCACCAGATTTACAACACTGAATGTTTTTGACAGGGTATCATTTGTTGTAATGATATCGCCGCTTCCTCCTGATGAAGTTGGATTAAAAGTAAAGGCCGTGATATTCCTGTTGCCACTGCTCATGGCAGCAGACTGATTTAAGGCAACCGTAACGCTTGCACCCGGAGCAAGGTTCTGTGAAGTGAACGTACTGGTAACAATAGCACCATTATCTATCCTGTATCCTACCTCAAATCCCGTTATGGTCTCAGCTCCGCTGTTGAGAACCGTTACAGTTGGAGTAATAAGCGGTGAACAGGCAGTTGTTCCGGGATTATTGATAGATACCAGGCGAATATCTCTTTGCGACTGCTTCTGGATATTGATGTTATCAATATAAATATTATTTCCCCAGCGGCTGGTATTTCTGAAAACAACTATCACATTGGGATTACTGAGCAGGGCGCCTGAAATACTGATCAACTCACTTCTCCAGTCAGCCAATTCAGGTGTCAGGTAATTGGTGGCGCCTGCACCTGCAGTAGCCAGCGCCGGCCCCCATTTTTTATAAACTGTTTGAAAGCTGGCCCCGCAATTATTTGAAACCAGAACAGAAAGCGTATCATAAAAATCAGGATTCGCGAAATATTTATGAGCAAGATCAAAACTGATATTCATTGTGGTGGCGCCGGTGGTAGAAATGGCGGAACTTCTGAAATCATCAATATGATCTGTATAGTCATCCGTGAAATTGTCGATCCACATGGAGCCCGAACTATTGCGGCCAATATTTTTTCTTTGCCATTGCGAGGGGTCTCCATTATAATTTATACTGGCCCATCCGGATGGAGGAAATCCGGCTGCTTCAAATCCTTCTGTTACCGGCATTGTTACCGTTGGCAGGAAAGTAACTGATGATGTAGCCGCATTATTTGCATTATTTCCATCTGCCACACCATTGGGAAGTGTTGTGCTTACGGTGAGTGAATTTAATCCTGTAGCCAGGTTAATGGCAGGGAGGTTTACGCTGGTGCTTGTACCGGATGCAAGACTTCCCGTCCAGACAAATGGTGTTTGTGGTGTTCCATTCAGGTTTAGTGTGATGGTAACCGTTGTTAAGGTGGCTGAGCCGAAATTTTTAAGTGTTACTACCGGGTTCACCGTAGATGCACAAACAAATCCTCCGTTTGCAGGAGTAAGGATGGCTGAGATACCGGCATCGTTAGGTTCTGGCGTTAATGCCTCACAACCATTTGAAATGAGAAGGGTATTTCTGTCTGCTGAAGAATTCAGCGCCGCTTCCATTCTTGTAACCTGGTTATGGGTAAACAGGAGCATGCACCGGTCATCGGCATAATCCATATGGTTCTGCCACATAACTCCAGGCGCTGCCGGACTGCAATTGTCAAGAATCGGGGGAAAATCCGTACAACCAAAATTGGGTCCGTCGGTTGGCGGGGTATCAGCACAACCATCAGTTAATGTACAGGTAGGGTTGCCGTTGTTATTAGGTCCCCAGGTATGATCGAGATTGAAATAATGCCCGATCTCATGAACAGCGGTCTTGCCCTCGTTGAAACTTTCATAATGATAGCCACCACTTCCTTCACCAGGACCTGATCCGAAAGCCCTGTAGTCAACAACATAACCTATATTCTGATGTCCCGGAGGCCAGGTGCCGGGTTTGTAGGAAAATCCAAGTGTACCTGACATTCCAAAATTCACCACCCACATGTTGAGATAGTTTTGGGTGTTCCATGCAGGAGCAACCGTACTTGGATGGGAAGGGTCGGATGAAAAGTCGGTATTGTTAATGATCCTTACAATACCTGTGGTGGCCGCATTGGCTGGTGTTCTTTTGGCCAGACAAAAACGGATCTGGCTTCTTGCATAAGATGTTCTGAATGGTTCATAAACCCTCATGCTGTCACCGGCCGGTGCTCCGCCATAATACCAGTTCAACGTATCCAGTTGTCTTTGCACCACCGCATCTGTTACCACGGTGGGATCGGGGAGGGCAATATGCACCACCACCGGAATATTTATGATAGCAGCTGTTTTGAATAAACGTGCCGCAGGATCATTCATCAGTTGTCTTACCTTATCGTCCAGTTGCCTTCTGGTGTTTTCATACCTGAGTTTTGCCTGCGGGTCCCGGCTGAACAACTCCTGCATTTTTTCTTCAGTAATGCATTTTTTTATTTGTTGTGCAGTGGTTGAAAAACTAAAAAGGGAAAGCAGGGCAAATACAAGGGAAATAGATTTTTTCAAAACAGTTAGGTTTAATGATACAATCC
>CAMPIQ010000104.1 GCA_946886475.1 uncultured Chitinophagales bacterium
AGTGGATACTATATTTCTAAAATTGTTTTAAATAATAGTAATGGGCATAGAATATGGACAAAAGAACCCAATGAAAGATGGATATATGGAAAACTAATGCCTTTAACGAATGGCGGTTTTATTGCAAAAGTTGACAAGCGATGGGATTCAACATCTTTAGTTGTATTCGATGAAAGAGGAAATGAAAGGTCAATAAAATCGTTTTTGCTGAATGCAGACACAAGGATTATAAGACACACCATTATAGACTTTTTTGAAATTAATCCTTATAAAATTTTGCTTTTCTATTGCAAAGAATATCCGACTAGAAAGGAAGTGTTATACTTCGAAACAATTATGCTTTAAATCTATTTAAATAGGTACAACAATCAGTTTGATGCTATTCAGGCTGACGCAGGGGAGCATCACCACCAAATCCGGAAAGGGCCAACTTGAAGAAGCAAAAATCATATTGGAAATTTTGGCAGCCTCCCTTAACTCCTCGCCGCATACCCAAATACCTTCTTCAAAATATCCGTTGTTCTTGCTGCGAAATTGGTCCTGATATTGGCTTCTTCTTTTGCGATCTGGTCAAACAAAGCAGCTACTGCCTTGTCAACCACATACGAGGGAAGATCAGGATTCAGCTTATTCAATGTGGTAGGAAAATTATTATAGGTTGAAACCACATCACCATAATACTTGGTTGCGCTGAATTTATCAAGTGAACTTTTTATGATCGGTGCAAAAGCCGCTACCAGCTTATCGGTTGTTTTCTGCCTGAAATATTGTGTGGCCGCATCATTGGAACCCCTGATGATATTGATGGCATCGGCAATGGTCATTTCCTGGATGGCATCAACAAAAATGGGACGTGCATAGTTCACCGCATCTTCAGCTGAACGGTTGATCTGCAGGATGGCCTTGTCAACCAGTGATCCCATTCCCAGCTGGCGTAAGGTATTTTCAATTCTTTGCGCTTCTTCAGGAAGGAATAATTTATAAGCCTGGTTTCCGAAAAATCCATCCTGGCGGCCCAGCAGGGAAATGCCCGTTCCTACTCCCTGGTCAAGTGCCTGCCTGATACCCTGGGCGGCTTCGGCTTCTGTAATACCGGTAGTGGTAGGTAAATTGGATAAGGTTTCGCAGGAGCTGAGTCCGGCGGCCAGTATCAATGCAATAAAATATTTTTTCATCAACGATGTGCTTGCAATTTAAAGGCCAGCTTTTTTTAGTTCAAAGTTCAAAGTTAAAAGTTCAACGTCAGTGTCGGTGGTTCTGATTTTTCCGCTCCGGAAACTGGGAACCACTGAATACTTTGTCCTTTGTTCTGACTTCTCAACTCCGGAAACAGTAAAACACTGAATGCTTTAGTACGCCGACTTTGAACTTTTAACTTTGAACTCTGAACTCTGAACGCTGAACGCTGCCACTACGCCCCCAGACTCTGCTTCCTCCCGGCAATCTTCTGCCTTAAATACTTAAAGAACCGCGCTCTTTCCCTTTCACTAACGGTGCTGATCAGGGTAGACTTTCTTACCAGGTTCTGGATATAGCCATACATATTATCGCAGAACCTTACATCCCTGGTGAGCATAAAGTTCAAAACATTATGAACAAGAAATGCGGCCTTGCTGCCATCGAGTTGCACCAGTATGGAGTTTTCCATGATCACGATCTCGTTAAAATACATTTCATAGCCTGACAGACGGGTTTTTTCCGTATCATTTGCATTGAATTTATAACCAATGGTAGCCTGTTGTTCAAGGTGGTTGATCAGCCGGTCCAGTGCATCGTAAATGAGAAAGATCTCTTTTTCACTGGCAAATATGTTGGAGTCGTGATAGTATTCAATTTGCCGGAGTGTGCTGTTTACCGACTCTATGTTCCACAATTCAACGGAATCAACCTGGTTGTAGTACTGGAGCGCCTGCTTCCCTAATTCATAAAATTCATCCGGATACATGCTCATGCTGAATTTTTTATGCGCAAAATCAGGCAGGTGAAGAATATTCTTCATCCAGAAATAATATTTGAAGGCTGCTATTTCCCTGAAATGAAAATGATGGAAAATAGGGATGTCCTTGCATAAATAATACATCTTCCTTTCCTTAAAGCCATTCATATATTTTACCTGTTGCACAATATTGACCAGGTATTCATCAAACCTGAAAGAATCGGCCTGTGCAAACTTTCCAGTAAATAAAAATGCATCGGATTGCAGGTTGAGTAAACTATCAAGGGAAATTCTGTAATGAAGACAAAGCTTATACACTTCTTCAAAGCTTAGCGGCTTTTCACCCCTTATTCTGCGGTAAGCACTGTCTGTACTGATATCAAGCACCTTTGCTATATCATCTACCATAGAAATATCCGGGGGCAATTTATTTTTCAGGTATTTGAATATCTGCAGGGTTTGTGCGCTCATCAGGTATTGGTATTTAAGATCGTGGACCTGCCAGGGATCTTTTTCAACAGCAGGTTGAAGAAAATATTTCTTTGCTTTTCGCTGGCATGACTCAGCATGGTGGCTTTCTTCATCAGCATTTGCAATCTGTTGTACACCGACGTACAGAATTTCTCATCACGGGTGATCATATAATTCAGTACATCATAGCTCAGGAAAAGCGTTTTCTTTTCGTTTATGACCGACATGATGGTGTTATCTCCCAACAGTACCCTGTTGTAAAATAATTTATAATTATCTTTTTTGGAATGGCTGTTATCACCTGGCATAAATTTACTGCCGGCATCGGCCCTTTCCCTGATATGGTCTATCAATTCAGCAAGGGCCTGGTAGATTACGGTAATGTCTTTATCCGAATGAAAATAACCGGCCTCCCTGTAATATTCCACCTGCGAGATCAGGCTGTTAACACATTCGGAATTCCAGATCTCAGTTGAAGGAATGGTATTGTAAATACGGTTGATCTCCAGTCCCGTTTCTTCGGTTTTCTTATCCAGCATATCAAGTGAGAAAACAGCATGGATAAAATCCGGGTGCTGGATGGTTGATTTCATCCAGAAAAAATAACGGAAGGCAAACAGTGGTCTGTATAGAAAATTGATGAAGACAGGGATATCCTTGGTAAGATAAATGATCTCGCCCCCGGCATCCGCCACATATTTCATGTTAGCCAGCAGGCCCTGTATATATACTTCAAAACTTTGTTTTCCTCCATCCACTTCTATGGAAGAAAATGAAATGCTGTTAGGTACTGAATTCAATAATTCATCCAGTGAAATAGAAAACCTGTCGCAAAGCACCTTTGCTTCTTCAAGCACCAGCGGTGTTTCACCCCTGATCCTGCGGTAAGCACTGTCATTGCTTACGAATAATACACCAGCCACCACCTCAGCAAGCGAATGGCCCTCAGGTAATTTTTCCCTGATCCTTTGAAAGAGGTATTCCTGGATGAGAACCGGCGGCATTAACAGGCTTTAGAAGATAAAGCAATATACAGCTAATGCAGGATGGTTTTGCAAAAATTGCAATTGTCCCGGCGGCTGCTTGGAAATTCAATTAGCAATCGCTTTCCCACACAGCTAGATTAGCATTTCAATTTTGTTTATGGAAAAACACAATCTTAGAAATTTTACATGATCATACCTGGATGAGGACTGTCTTTTATCACCAAAAAACTGGATCATGAAAAAAAATTACCTGCTTTGTTTGTTTATGGCATGCATTTGCCAGTCCGCCGTTGCTCAGAAACTGGTAAAAGGACAATTGAAGTCGGCCAGTCAGTTTGATTCGCTTGCCGGAATTTCTGTGCGTGTGAAAAACACTTCAGTTGGAACCTTTTCCGATGAAAAAGGCGCCTTTCAGATTTCTGTACCCTCCTTTCCTTCAACACTTGTTATCACCTCTGTGATGTTTCAGCCTGTGGAGGTTTATGTAACATCTGCAGATGCCGGCGATATCAGACTGGATGAACGTACCCTGCCCGGTGAAGAAATTGTTATAGCTGCCGACCGGTTCAACAAAAAATTACTGGATGTGGCGGTCTCTATCGAAAGATTCGGGTATAGCCAGATCAAAAATTCGCCGGTACTGAACTACAATGACCTGGCCCTGTACAAAAAAGGAGTGGATATGACCACCTCGAGTCTCACTTTCAAAACCATCAGTACAAGAGGTTTTAATGGAAGCGGAAGTACCAGGGTTAACCAGCTTGTTGACGGAATGGACAACCAGGCTCCGGGACTTAATTTTTTTGTTGGCAATTTTGTTGGAGTTACCGAACTGGATGTTGATCATGTTGAAATACTCCCCGGAGCATCATCAGCCCTGTATGGACCCGGCGGGATGAACGGCACCATATTGATCACAAGTAAAAATCCATTTCATCATCAGGGACTTAGTGTACTTGTTAAGGAAGGCATCAGTAATATTGGCAAGGTTCAACGCCCAGGCACAACCGCTTATCATGATCTGAGTTTCAGGTATGCAAAAGCAATCAAAAAATTTGCATTTAAATTAAATGCACAATTTATAAAAGGCACGGACTGGCTGGCAAACGATACTTCAAATTACATCCGCACAGGCAGTGGTGGCAAACTTATACCGGGCAACAGGCAATCAGATCCTAACTATGACGGGGTAAATGTGTATGGCGATGAAACCAGCACAAATATTAAGAACGTTTCGATGTTCATGGAATCCGTAGGAATGCTTCCGCCCGGAAGTTCAACACTGGTGCCAAATGTAAATGTATCAAGAACGGGGTATCATGAAAGAGAAGTGATAGATCCGGAAACGAAAAATATAAAGCTTTCTGCCGCCCTTCATTATAAATTGACCCGGAATATTGAATCGCAAATTGTTGGTTACTGGGCAACCGGTAATACTATCTATACTGGCAATAACAGGTATGTTTTAAAAGGGATCAATATTGGACAGTATAAACTGGAATTCAGGCATAAGGACTGGTTCTTACGAAGCTATACAACACAGGAAGATGCCGGTAAGGCCTATAGTGCAACCGTTGCCACACAATATTTCAATGAAGCGTGGAAGCCAAGTGCTCAATGGTATGGTGAATACGCGGGTAATTTTGTAGGTGCAAAAGCTGGTGGAATGTCTGATGCTGCTGCTCACTTATTTGCAAGAAGCCAGGCAGATATGGGAAGGCCTTCTTCGGGTTCATCAGCATTCAACAGGTTATTTGATTCTGTAAGATCAAGACCTATATCAGCGGGTGGTGGTTTGTTCCTTGAGCGATCTCAGTTATGGATGACCGAAGGGCAGTACCATTTTTCCGGTATCCGGTTTATGAATGTAATTGCAGGTGCAGGCTGGAGAAGATATATCCTTAATTCTGAAGGAACATTATTTATAGACCGTCCGGGAGATCCCATTGTTTTTAATGAAACCGGAGCTTATGCCCAGCTATCGAAAGAACTTTTTAAAAACCGGCTGACACTTTCATTTTCAGGAAGAATAGATAAGAATGAAGATTTCAAATCAAAGTTTACTCCAAGAGCAACGGCATTAATAAAACTGGCTGATGATCATAATATCCGTTTATCCTATCAGACAGCTTATCGTTTTCCAAGCACCCTGCAGAAATACATCAAACTTGATGTAGGCGATTATGTGCTGCTTGGCGGACTCCCATGGGTACTTGATACCATGAATGCCAAGGCTAGCCCGGTAATAGATGTTTCTACTATGCAACCCTATGCTTACCGCGAATTAAAACCCGAAAGCTGCAGGTCGTATGAAATTGGATATAAGGGTGTATTCAATAAAAAACTACTGGTGGATATGTATGCCTATGCCGGCACATACAGGGATTTCCTTGGAAGAAATGTTTTAATGCAACCGGGTTCAGGACAAATTTATTCAACGGTTATCAATAGCTCCACTAAAGTAAAGACCTATGGTTTTGGCTTTGGTCTGGATTATGTATTTGCAAATGCTTCCGCTTTCTTCAATGTGTATTCAGATGTGATCACCGATGTGCCCAGCGGATTCCAGGCATTTTTTAATGCACCCAGGTACAGGGTGAATGCAGGCCTGGCCAATAGTGGAATGGGTATGAAAAAACTTTTTGGGTATAATGTTATGTTGCGCTGGCAGGATGCATTTCATTGGGATGGAGAACTGGCCAGCGGACCCGTTCCTGCATATTCAACTGTAGATGCACAGGTGAGTTATAAGATTGCTTCTATCCGTTCAGTTGTAAAATTGGGAGGCAGCAATGTTTTCAATAAATATTATAAGAACGGTTATGGGAATCCTGAAGCGGGTGGTATTTATTACATGAGCATTGGATACAGGCTTTGAATGATTACAAACAGTTTTTCCAGTGATAACGTGGTAGTTCTTAAAGTGAAAATGTAACAATGATCTGTTAGTAAAAATTGCAACAAAGGTTTTATCCAATGACAATTCGATTTTAAAACGGTCATTTACCTGGCTAGTTTGCAAATGCTTTTATTCACCACTAAAACATTTTTATGAAACTGCTGATACTTCTTTCTGTTGTGTTGTGCCTTTTAACCTCATGCCAGCATATTTATTATGCTCCAAATACATCCAATGCACCTTTATTTAGTGAAAAAGGTGAAACCCGTGTCAATGGTTTGTATTCTACAGGGGGAGATTCTGAATATGATGGAGCGGAATTTCAGTTTGCACATGCCGTTTCAAAAAATGCAGCTGTCATGGCCAATGCGTTTACTGCTTCCAAATCAGAAATGGTCGATGAATACTCAAGTGGGAATTCTCATAATGAAACCGGTAAGGGATCCTATTTTGAATTTGGAGGCGGATTTTTTGGTGTTTTGGATGCCAGGAAAAAATGGATAGCTGAAGCATATGGCGGTATCGGCTTTGGTTCTGTAACGAATGTGTACAGTTATAAAGATGAATCGAAAGTGGGCATAACAAAATATTTTATCCAGCCTTCAATTGGTTATAAATCTAATTATGTTGAATTTGCCATTGTACCCAAACTCAGTTTTGTAAACTGGAAGGTAAAGGCAGAAAGGATCAGGTCAGCTGAAAACCAGGACAATCTTGATGAGCTGCAGGCAATAAGGTCTGACCCGGGATTTGTTGCATTTGAACCTTCATTTATTGTTAGAGGTGGAGGCAAAGGGGTGAAAGTGCAATTGGGGTTAACGGTTTCCAATTATGAAGCTGAAAATATGTTCTACAGTAATGAACTGGCAGAATCAGTAAATTTTAGTCTCGGTGTTTCCATTAATATCAAACCAAAAAAGAAATAGGCGCGGCTCAATATCAGAAGGCATAAGTATCAATGAAATTCCTGAAACTATTTACCGTCTGCTTACAGCAGATAAAAAAAAGATTTCGCTGGCAAGGCGGGAAGGGAGCTGGAAGAGTGGATTCAGGCCTGTACCCTTTTCTTAATCCATCTTACATCCTTTCCATCCCTTAATTTTGCGCTTTTATAATTATTATGCAAACAGCGCATTTATCAGAGCAGGAACTGGTTAGAAGGGAAAAGCTGGCAGAGCTTCAGAAACTGGGCATCGATCCCTATCCGGCACCATTATATCCCGTAAGTCATTTTTCTTCTGCAATTAAAAATAGTTTCACAGACGAGAACAAAGAATCTTTTAATGAAGTATGTCTGGCAGGTCGTGTAATGAGTGTGCGGGATATGGGAAAGGCAAGCTTTGCTGCTTTGCAGGATGCTCATGGAAGGATACAGATCTATGTAAGGAAGGATGACCTGGCAAAAGATGGTGATTCATCCATGTACGACCAGGTTTGGAAAAAACTGGTTGACATAGGTGATTTTGTTGGCGTGAAAGGTTTTGTTTTCCGCACCAAAATGGGTGAGATCTCCATCCATGTTAAGGAATTAACCTTTTTGGGAAAATCATTAAGGCCTCTACCCATTGTTAAGGAATCGGAAGGACAAACCTTTGATGCCGTTACAGATCCTGAATTCAAATACCGCCAACGTTATGCCGACCTGGTGATCAATCCTTCCGTAAAAGAAACTTTTGTAAAACGTACGAAGCTGATCAACTCCATCAGGGAGTTTCTCAATGAACATGGTGCTCTGGAAGTGGATACGCCAGTACTACAAACCATACCAGGTGGTGCAGCAGCCCGGCCGTTCATCACTCATCATAATGCACTTGATGTTCCTTTTTACCTGCGTATTGCAAATGAACTGTATCTGAAACGCCTGATTGTTGGCGGTTTTGACTGGGTATATGAATTCAGCAGGAACTTCCGGAATGAAGGAATGGACCGTACACATAACCCGGAGTTTACCATTCTTGAGTTCTATACGGCATATAAAGATTACCTGTGGATGATGAATGTTACAGAACGCCTCCTTGAAAAAGCCGCTATAGATGTAACGGGCGGAACAGAAACCATTATGGGAGAGAAAACCATTTCGTTCAAAGCTCCTTTTAAACGCATATCAATTTATGATGCTATAAAAGAACATACCGGGTTTGATGTAAGCGAAATGAATGAAGCAGACATCCGCAATGTTTGCCGTCAGCTTCATCTAGGTATTGACGAAACCATGGGTAAAGGAAAGCTGATCGATGAGATCTTCGGAAATAAATGTGAGCATCATTATATTCAACCCACATTTATTATTGATTATCCCGTTGAAATGAGTCCGCTTACCAAAAAGCACCGAAGCAAACCAGGACTGGTGGAAAGATTCGAACTCATGATCAATGGAAAGGAGATCGCCAATGCATACACCGAATTGAACGACCCGATAGACCAGCGCGAAAGATTTGAGGAGCAGGTGAAATTAATGGAACGTGGTGATCTCGAAGCCATGTATATCGATCATGATTTTTTAAGGGCGCTCGAATATGGAATGCCACCAACTTCGGGTATTGGTATTGGTATCGACAGGCTGTGCATGTTGCTCACCAACCAGGCTTCCATTCAGGATGTGCTGTTGTTTCCACAGATGCGCCCGGAAAAATTTGATGGAGCCGAACAAAACACGGGAGATACGGTTGTGGTAAAAGAGGGTTGATACGGGAGCGAAGTAACCGGTTGTTTCTAACGCACCATTATTAAAAACAGGCTCATTGTATCGTATAGCCCGGTTATCAGCGATCATCGATCGCAGATAATGTTGTATGATGCCAGATCAATTCAATTACATCTGCGGGGCTACCCGTTCTTCCACTTCTTTGTCGATAGTTGTTTCTTCCAATACTTTCTGATGCCTGGCATTGCTGGCAATGTATAAGGCAAACGCGGCCAGTGCCGTATCCTTCAGCATATCAATAAAGGACATCCGCTGGTAATCCACATCAGCCGTGTTCATGTAATTTGGTAAGTGAATGCTGAATACAAATACCAGCAACAGAAGCGCCAGTAAATAACCCGAAACCCTTACCAGGTAGTTCGATAGAAATGAAATGGCTGCCAGAATAAATGCTGCTCCAACAATGTATACCCAGGTAATTCCACCCGGAAGAAAAGGTGGCACTTTCACCAGCATGGCATATGGGTGTACAAAATGTTCGATACCGAAAATCAGCATTACAATGGCGAGGAGGATGATGGCGATCCTTGAAATGGTGTGTTGGTTCATCGCCAGGAATTTAGAATACAAAAGTAGACAATTGACTATGATTAAATGACAGAATAAGGTAAATGATTAATATGATGAGCGGGATTTTGAGGTCTGCCTGCACAATAGTAACGGCTGAGTTAGTATAGTGGTTTTTAAAGATTGAATTTAATGCTGAGCTATCTACCAGGTTTCATTGCTCACGCAATAAATAGTACACGATAACTGTTTAATACCTGCGCCAAAATCAAATTTCAATGAAAGCCCTTCTCTTCCTTGCTGCCTTAACAGGCTTTTTAATGGCCTCTGCCAAAGAAAAAAAACTGATCCTCCATCAAAATGGAAAGGTGCATTATGAATATGAAACGGAAGGAATTATACTCGATGGTAAATTTTCCTGTTATTATGAGTCCGGTAAGTTGAGGATAAAGGGACAGTTCAGTAGAAACCAAAAGTCCGGACAATGGCGGTACTGGGATGCAAATGGAAAGCTCCGCGCTGAAAGATCATATACCAATAACTATCAGTTTGCAATTGTGCAGGAATACGATTCAACAGGTGCAAGAATTAGTTCTGATAAGCACGGTAATAAAGAGGATTGCGATTTTACAGATTATTTTTTCAGGCATAAATACATCAATAGTATAAATAATCATGATCCGTTGAACAGGGAATTGTTTCTGGAAAATGGATTTGTTAACCGTTTATTACACCAGGTTCACCAGGGTAAAATTGACATGTATACAGGGGAAGATTTTGAAAATCCCGTCAATACATCATCCCTGGTATGTTATGATTATAATAATGTGGTATCGTTCCTTGTAATGGAAACCTATCACTGGTGTTCAATAGAGCAAACACTCAACAATAAGCTGATCGCTGTTTGTCCGGTAGTTATGGAGAAGGGAAGAAAAAAAGAACTGGGATGGATCAATGTTGCCGGGCTTACAGACCTTACTATGTCTTTACAGAAGATAAAAGATCATGCTTATGCCAGCGTAGTTACTAAAGCAACAATTAATGATGCCGGATTCAGCCTGCAGAACGTGCTGCCTTCAGAAAATGACCTGATGCGGCTTTTGTTGATACAACTGGAAGCTAATGCCATTCTATATAAGATCGATTACCAGGCATCAATGGTCATTCATCAATAAAGATATCGGTCATTAACTTTTGCCCCGGATCCACTGCATATTTTTCAAGGTCTGTAATACCTTCCCTTGCCAGTACTTCTTCATCAATGCAAAAATTACCTGTATACTGAGGGGGTTGTTTTAAGATATGAAATGCAGCTTCTGCCACTATCTCTGGTTTCCTGCTCATTTGCATTAGAAAATCTCCTCCCAATAAATTTTTTACTGCTGCGGTGGCAATGGTTGTTTTAGGCCATAAGGCATTAGCAGCGATATTATGTTCTTTCAGTTCTTCCGCCAGGCCAAGTATGATCATGCTCATTCCGTATTTGCTCATGGTATAGGCAAGATGCTGTGCCATCCATTTTGGATTGAGGTTGATTGGAGGAGAAAGATTTAGTATGTGTGCATGCGAAGATCTTTTGAGGTAAGGGATACAGGCCCGGCACATAAAAAATGTTCCTCTGATCTGGATACCATGCATCAGGTCAAACCGTTTGGGTTCTGTTTGTTCTGTTGGTGTAAGACTGATAGCGCTTGCATTATTAACCAGCATGTCAATGCCTCCGAATTCTTCAGCCGTTCTTTCAACCGCCCGCTGTATCTGGTCTTCAAAACGGATATCACATTGCAGTGGCAAAGCTTTTACGCCAAGGGCTTTTATTTCTTCCGCTGCCGAATAAATAGTGCCCTCAAGTTTTGGATGTGGTTCAGCAGTTTTTGCTGCAATAGCAATGTTCGCGCCCTCTTTTGCCAGCCTTAATGCAATTGCTTTTCCTATGCCCCTGCTACCACCTGTTATTAAAACATTTTTCCCTTTCATATTTCTTTATTAGCGAATTAGTTTTTTTACAGGCTTAATATGCCATTATAATTACAAGAATATTTAGGGCAGGAATGAAGATCGTTTTTCGCTTTTCTCCAGGTTAATTTAATATTCAGCCTGCACTGGTTTGGACTTCATGATTTCATCGATCCTTTTCAAAACTTCTTCATTCAATGCAGGCAAAACATCAAGTGCTTTAAGGTTTTCCTGTAATTGTTCTTTTTTTGTTGCGCCTAATATGGCAGTAGTAACATTTGGATTAGCAACACACCAGGCAATTGATAAAGTTGCAAGAGATGAATTGAGTTCAGTGGCCAGCTCACCAAGTTTTTTCACCCTTGCCAGTTTGTCTTCAACCATCAGCCTGTCTCTTAACCAGTCAAAACCTTCGAGTGCAAATCTGCTGCCTTCAGGTATCCCATCATTGTATTTTCCGGTAAGCAAACCAGATGCTAAAGGACTCCAAATAGTGGTGCCCATACCAACGGTTTTAAAGATCATAAGGAACTCATATTCCATTTTATTGCGTTCCAGTAAATTATATTGAGGTTGTTCAACCGATGGGCCAATAAGTTTGAATGCAGCGGCCACCCTGTGTGCTTCCATGATCTCAGCGGCACTCCATTCGCTGGTTCCCCAGTATAAAATTTTGCCCTGTTGAATCAGGATATTCATCGTCCATACTACTTCTTCAATGGGTACATTCTTATCGGGGCGGTGGCAATATAAAATATCCAGGTAATCAACCTGCAATCTTTGTAAAGCTTCATGACATGCTTCGGTGAGATGTTTCCGGCTAAGACCTGTTTGATTGGGTTTATTTTGTTTACCCCTCCAGCCAAAAAAAGCCTTGCTGCTTACCACATATGATGTGCGGTCCCAGTTTTTTTTCTTCAGCACACGACCCATCAGTTTTTCACTTTCACCTGCTGCATATACTTCTGCATTATCAAAAAAATTGATACCGCTATCGTAAGCAATTCCCATCAGTTCATCTGCAATACTATCGTCGATCTGTTTATGAAAACTAACCCAGCTACCGTAAGAAAGCACACTTAGCTGAAGTCCGGTTTTTCCCATTCTGCGATATTCCATGGTTGTTGATTAAAAAGTAAATATTCAAAATTCAAAAGCCAAAAGCATGTCCTGGCGAATCCAATTCATTCAAAATTAAGGTATGAAGATAAGGGTAGTTGTTTTGAATAAACGACCTGCGCAGCTAACGGCTAACGGCCATTGGCAATTAGCTAATCCCCCACTCCCATGCTATCCGGTACCTGGATAATACTATTGGTGATGCGGGTGATATGAATATCAGTAAGATCCTGCCGGGCATTCATTCCTATGCCATGAATGGTGTGACCGCCTTTTCTGATGCGAACGGGTTTATCGGTATAAAACTTCTGTGCGTTCTGATCCCACCACAATTCAGGTGTTTGGAGTGTGTCGCCATGAATATTGAAAACAATTACACTATCACGAAGGTAAACCTTGTTGAAGTTCTCGTAATATTTACCATAATCAGCATCAAGGTGGCTTTCTTTTATTGTAGCACTGTCAAAAAAATCAACGTGAAGCGACCGCGGGAATTCCACAAAAATCGTGTCTTTCTCATAGCGTAGCATGTAGGGAGCCCAGAGTTTGGCTTTTAATTTTCCATTCTGGCTAAGGTATGTTTCAATATCAATGGCCTCTTCAACCATAGCGTCATTGCGTGTCCATTGTTCAATGGCCTTAGGGTCGTTCTCACAACTGTAAATGAAAAAGCAGCCTGAAATCAGAGCTGCTATTTTCAAATATTTACGAAGTGAAGAAAGATTAATCATATTTTCTCTTAATGAACCAAAGGTCGGTAAGATTGAAACCAACAGAAGCCCTGAACAGATTTTCTTTTAAAAGATTATCGTTATTTCCTCGCTTTCCATATTCAAAAGCCACATTCACCCGGCTCAACTGGTATGGACTGTTTCTGCTA
>CAMPIQ010000105.1 GCA_946886475.1 uncultured Chitinophagales bacterium
TTTTTCACATCATTAACCTGGAAAAAAGAACAACATGTTTCAAACCATTCCTAAACATACAATCAACACACGTATGAGTACTAACGCGACTCTTGTGAGGAAATCCCTGAAAAAGGTTTTTGCAGGATTCTTCCTTCTTCTTGTATCCACTATTATGTGGGCGCAGGAAAAAACAATTACCGGCACTGTTAAAAATGCCGAAGACGGATCACCTGTTATAAAAGCAACTGTGCAGGTAAAAGGCACCAATGTATTAACAACAACCAACGACAGGGGTTCATATTCCATCAGGGCCAACCCGTCACAGGTAATAGTAGTTTCTGTGGTAGGCTTTACCCCAATGGAAAAAACCGTTGGTACTTCTTCCGTGCTCAACTTTGATCTGGATGCAACTGCTGCAGACATGGAGAGCGTGGTGGTAACGGCACTGGGTATACGAAGAGAGGAAAAAGCGCTGGGCTATTCAACCACTACCATCAAAGGAGACCAGCTTACAGATGCCGTATCTGCCAACTGGACGGATGCCTTATCCGGAAAAGTTGCAGGTTTGAACCTGGTAAGGTCCAACAGTGGCCCGGCCGGATCTAACAAGATCATTTTGCGGGGTGAAAATAATCTTACTGGTGATAATGAAGCACTCATCGTTGTTGATGGTGTAGTGATCAACCAGGGAAGTGGCCGCCGTAATGCTAATAGTGGTGAAGCTGTATATGGAACCGGAAGTGATAATATGCCTGCTGACTATGGCAGTGGTTTGAATGATATCAATCCCGAAGACATTGAATCGGTAACCGTGCTGAAAGGACCCGGTGCTGCGGCATTATACGGACAGCGTGGAGCCAATGGCGCTATCATCATTACTACTAAAACCGGAAGCGCTAAAAGAAAGGGATGGGGCATCACCGTTAATTCTAATGCATCAATGGAATCTATAAACCGCTGGCCCGATCTTCAATATGAATATGGACAGGGTTTGGATGGTAATCCTTATTATTCATTTGGCGTTGGTCCTGATGGTCCCAGCACCAGTGCAACCAGTTCGGCATATGGTCCCCGTTTTGATGGACAGATGTTCTACCAGTTTGATCCTGTTACACAGGCACAGGGGTTGGAAAGGACCCCATGGGTGGCTTATCCGAATAAGATCCGTGAATATTTTGAAACCGGACAAACCATTTCCAACAGCATCAGTATTGATGGAGGTACCGATAAAACATCTGCCCGTTTCTCTTTCACCAATTTGAATAATAAATGGATCATTCCAAATACGGGCTATGGCCGTAACACCATTTCCCTTGCGGTGAATTCAAAAGTGAATGAAAAGCTGCAGATCAGTTCCAAACTGAATTATACCCATAGAAAGGCCGACAATCTTCCCGGTGCCGGTTATGGCAACCAGAGTATCATGTACTGGTATATTTTCTGGATGCCGAATTCTGATGTGAACTGGTTAAAGAACTACTGGAGGCTGGGCGATGAAGGCCGGAGGATCATGTATCCTTACAGTACTTTCCCGGAAAATCCATATGCAGTTGCCTATGAATTTATCAACAGGGCTAACAGGAATATGATGACGGGAAATATCCAGGCCACATATAATTTTACAAATAACCTAAGCCTGCTTGTCCGCACCACCATGGATATGTCGTTTGATGAGCGTGCACAGGAAAGACCTTATGATGCGGGTTCTAAATTTCCTAAAGGAAGTTACCGTACCCAAAATATTTTCTCGCAGGAAATGGGTGCAGACTTTTTGTTGCGCTATGCCAAAAAAATAAATAATGATTTCGATTTTTCTGCCAGCTTTGGTGGCAGTACACTTACCAATACTTACAGGAGAGACGAAACAAGAGCCGATTCATTGATCTATCCTCAGGTATATGCCATGTCAAATGCTGCAGGTCCTTTGGTAAGCATGCCATTCTACAGCAAATACAGGATCAATAGTTTTTATGGTTTGATATCTGCGGGATACAGGGAATTTCTTTATGCTGACCTTACTGCACGTCAGGACTGGAATTCAGTACTGGCAACACCAACAAGAACTGAGAATGCAGGGTTCTTCTATCCATCTGCCAACTTAAGTTTCATTGCATCTGAAGTAATGGATCTGCCATCGGCAATTGATTTTGCCAAGATCAGGTTCTCTGCATCAGGAGTAGGCAGTGGAGGAACCATTCCCTATCGCACGGCTTATAATTATACAACGGCTGGCAGTCTTTATTCCGGTGGGCTACAGAATCCTTCATTGCTGGCCAACCCGGATCTGAGGCCACTTCGTACCATTACTTATGAAGCAGGGTTAAACCTGAAAATGTTCAAAGCAAGACTTGATTTTGACCTGGCGCTATATACGGGTAATACAAAAGATCAGATACTTGACAGGATCATTGACCGCTCTTCCGGTTACTCCAGAACTATTATCAATGCAGGCAGGGTGAATAATAAAGGGATCGAAATAGCATTGAGCGGTTCACCTGTTAAAACAAAAAATTTCAAATGGACCTCAGGTATTGTGTTCTCTGCTAATGATAATACCATAATGGATCTTGCCGATAGTTCCGTTGTTCTGCAAACAGGTCCTGTTGGCGGAGGACAAATTGTTGCGCAGGAAGGTGGTAGCATGGGTGATCTGTGGGGAAGGGGATATGTACGTTCTCCGGACGGACAGGTGGTTTATAATGAAGCTACTGGTTTTGCATTACTGTCCGATGATGTGGTATACCTGGGCAATACCATTCCAAAAGGGAAACTGGGTTGGAACAATACCTTTCAGTATAAAAATTTCCGTTTGAATTTATTGTTTGATGCACAGTATGGTGCCGTTGCCCATTCACTGATGCATTATAAACTTGCCGAGCAGGGTAAAACAACCAATACTTTACCTGGGCGATATAATGGCATCATCGGTAACGGTGTAATATTAGCTGCTGATGGAAAATATTATCCTAACGAAACCATTGCCACAGATATTGATGAATATTACCGGTCGCACTGGGGCATCAATAATGCGGAAGGAAATACATTCAGCACAGATTTCGTAAAATTCAGGGAAGCAAGGCTTGATTACAGTTTAGGACCAAGGCTTACCAAAAAACTTGGATTGCAAAAGGCAATGATAGGTGTTTATGGCCGCGACCTTTTCATCTGGTCGCCATGGCCCATGTTCGATCCTGAATTTGGAACCCTCAGTGGAACTGATATTGTGCGTGGGTTTGAAGTGGCGCAGTTCCCTTCAACACGTACCATTGGTGTGAACTTAACTGTTGGATTTTAATATTAATACAATATGAAAAATATTTTCACAAAAATAACCTGCGTTATCCTGTTATTCAGTTTAATGCTTTCCTCCTGCACAAAAGATTTTCAGGAGATCAATACAGACCCGAACAATACGCCCAATGCCCTGCCGCAACAATTGCTTGCACCCGCATTGGTCAGTACCGTTCACCTCAACATGATCCGCAACAGGAATTTCAATAATGAACTGATGCAGATAACAGTTGATATGAGTGATGCTGATGGAAAAGTGTTCCGCTACGATTACCGGAATAACTGGTCAGATTATTTATACAATGGATGGTATTCGGAGCTTACCAATTTCAAGGACCTGTATAAGATTGCAAGTGAGCCATTGAATTACAACCGTTCCTATATGGCAGTATCGCTTATCTGCCAGGCATGGATCTATTCATTGCTTACAGATACGTATGGTGATGTTCCCTTTACCGAATCAAACAAAGCAAGAGAAGGTATCCTTGAGCCAAAGTTTGATAAGCAAAAAGATATTTACGCCGGCATTCTGCAATACCTGCAGGAAGCAAATACACTGTTGAAAGAAAATGATGCGCTTGTTGCTTCAAGCGATCCTGTGTATAATGGAAATATCAACGGATGGAGAAAGTTTGGTAATTCACTGGCACTGCGTCTGCTGCTTAGAATATCAGGTAAAGCAGAGGTAAGTGCTGAAGTAGCAGATATGATCCGGCTTATTGTTGATAACCCGGCTGATTATCCCATCATGACCAGCAATAGCGAGTCTGCCATATTGGAATGGACAGGTGTTGCACCTTATACTTCTCCTTTCATAACCGTAAGGGAGCAGGATTTCAGAGGTGTAAGCATTGCCAGCTTCTTTATTGATAATCTTGTAAACTGGAATGACCCCAGGATTGATCTCAGTTATGGAACGGGTTCTCCTACCTTAACCAACAGGTGGGCCATTGCCCCTTCGCAGGGCGCTTTTGAAGGAGTGCCCAGCGGATATTCTCCAGGTAACAATCCTGCCAGAAAATCATATTTCTATTCCATGACGCATAATGGCGGAACAGGTCCAACCCTGCAAACCGAACCGCTTGCCGGCATGATCATGAATTATGCTGAGCTGCAGTTCATACTTGCAGAACTGGCATTGAAAGGGATCATTTCAGGTGATGCAGAAACTTTTTATAAAGAGGGAGTTCAAAGCAGTATTAGTTTATGGTTGCCCAACTGGAATGTGCCGGTAACCACCTACCTGGAGAATGCTGATATGCAGTGGTCAACAGCCGTAAGCTTTGATGAAAAAATGGAGCGTATTCATTTACAAAAATATTATGCTTTATTCCTTACCGATTTACAGCAGTGGTTTGAATACCGGCGCACGGGTCATCCTGTATTGCCACAGGGCGATGGTTTGAGGAATAATGGAATAATGCCTGCACGTATGTCGTACCCCGTATATGTGCAGTCAACAAATCCAACCAACTACCAGGCGGCTGTTGCCAGCCAGGGACCTGATGATATTTCAACACAGGTTTGGTGGCAAAAACCATAATAACAGTAAAGTATAATTGTAAATGCAAAAAAATACTTCAATGAAAAAAATATTATTCTATTCCCTCTTAATGCTTTCAATGGGCTTTATTGCGGGATGTAAAAAAGATGGCAATTATCCGGGAGGCAAGGTGAGTCCTTATATATCCACGTTTGATGTAAGGAATATTTTCAAAGGAAGCGATGTTGTTCTTACTACCGCGAATATGTTTGGTGCTGATAAAATTTCTGTAGTGGTGGTTTCAGATCATTCCGGCGGAAACATGCCTGAAGGCCTGGTTGCCGTTCAGGATGCAAGAAGGCTTGGAAGGCTTAGAGGCATTGCGCTTTCATTAGGTTCAGATGCGGCCAGCTATGTACCGGGCGATTCACTTGTGATCAATATCAATGGTAAGACGCTCAGGCGTGAGAATGGCATTCTTGTACTTGCCGGTCTTACTTCAGCAGACATTGATAAAGTAGCAACCAATGTAACCATTAGTCCTTCCATTGTAAGATCCAATGAAATCCTGGACAATCCCGGAGATTATGAAAGCACGCTTGTTTCCATTACCAGTGCGGGCTTTGATCCTTCTACCCCTGTTGGTGCAACTTATGAAGGAGACAGGATCATCAATGACGGTTTCGGAAATATAATCCTGCATACGGAATCAACAGCCAGTTTTGCTGACAATACGCTTCCTTACCTGAGTAATTTTACGGGAGTGGTTTTCAGGAATGCAGATGGTGCTCCCATGGTTTGGCCACGTTCAGAAAATGATATCACTGTACTCAGTGCCAGTGCCCCCAAGATCGCTTCATTTGTTATCACCGGATATCTTACCGATCCAACAGGCACAGATGCCGACCATGAATACATACAGTTTAAAGCAACAAGGGATATTGACTTTTCAATTACACCTTTTTCGGTGGTCACTTCAAACAATGCCGGTACCGCACAACCTACAGGCGCTCCTGTAAACGGATGGGCAACCGGTGGGGCCAGAACCTATAAGTTCGATCTTACTTCAGGCACAGTAATGAAAGGTGAATATTTTTATGTGGGTGCAACGCCAAAGATCTGGGGCGCAAGTTCTACCGATATCAGTTCTTCAAAATGGTTTGGAAAAATGTACAAGACCGAGAATGGAGATGGTTTTGGTAACCCAACCACCAATCTATTGGCCAACAGTGGAAATGCTGCAGGCATAGCAGTTTTTGAAGGCACGGCCATCACACATGAAACTGTTCCTGATGATGTGATATTTTATGGAGGCAATGGTGCTTTGTTCAGCGCCGGACCCCCACCGGTTGGCTACCGGATCACCAATACAGATTACTATGATGTAACCAATCCGGTGACCCTGGAAGAACAACCATTTTTTACCATGGGTTCCAATACCGGCAAATTTTCATTTCCAACCACATCCAATTTCACACAACTGGGTGGAACCTATAACAAAACAACAGGAAGATGGACATCAGCCCGTATGCAGCAAAACATAGCACTGACCAATACTTCAGTGGTTACTGAAATAGAAGGAGCCACAACTGTGGAGGATTAAGGAAATAGTCGGGAGTCTATTGAATTATATAATTTGAATCTTTAACAAAGGCAGATAAATCAATATGCAAAGAAGACAGTTCCTCCGGAATATTGCCTGGCTTACAGGGGGCCTGCTTATTACCGGTTGTACACCGGCTAAAGTGCTGATGGGTGATGGGCAATCCTTAAGAGGAAGAGTATTATCAAAGAAAAAAGCTGTGTTCAATGCGGTGGTGAGTGATGGATATAATGTGGTGACAACAAATAAAAAAGGTGAATTTGAATTTACTCCGCATCCTGAAGCCGTTTCAATTTTCATTTCAACACCATCAGGTTATGAATTTGCAAATGAGAATGGCATCTCAAGGCACTACCGTTTATTGCAGGAAGAAAATGTAAATAAGGAGATCATTTTTGAACTGGTTCCTTTATCTGTTAGTGATAATGAACACCAGTTCCTCATCTGGGCAGATCCGCAGGTAGCCCATGCAAAAGATGTAGATAAAATGATGAAACAATCAGTGCCTGATGTGAAGAAACTGGTTGCGGCTGCCGGGGGTGCATTGATGCATGGAATTACCGTTGGAGATATAGTTTGGGATAAGCTGGAGTTGTTCAGCGAATACAGCAGGGCCGTAAATAAAATGGGCATACCATTCTTTCAATGCCTGGGTAATCATGATATGGATTACAGAAACGGAGGTGATGAAACATCAGACGATACATTTCAAAAAACCTATGGGCCTACCTATTATTCTTTCAACCGCGGGGAGATGCATTATGTAGTGATGGATAATGTGAGGTATCTGGGTAAGGACAGGGAATATGACGGATTCTTTCAGCAACACCAGCTTGACTGGCTTATAAAAGATCTTTCTTTTGTACCAAGGGACAAAACCATTGTACTTTGTGTGCACATCCCGGTACACAAAGGCACCAAAAATAATCAGGCGCTTTATGATATTCTGGGTGACCGGAATGTCCATATCATGTCGGGTCACACACACTATCATGTAAATGCCATCAAAGGCAATATTTATGAACATAATCATGGAACTGTTTGCGGTGCCTGGTGGACGGGACCGATTTGTGGAGACGGCACTCCGGGAGGTTACGGAGTATATAAAGCAAAAGGAAAGGAATTGAGCTGGCATTATCAAAGCACCGGTAAAGATGCGGATCACCAGATGGCATTATTTGTAAATGATTTTAATGATGCACAAAAGCAGCTGATAGCAAACATCTGGAATTATGATCCCCAATGGAAGAATGAATATTGGATAGATGATATGCGCATGGGTGAACTGGAACAATTTGAAGGATATGATCCCTTAGCCTATTCTATCATGCTGGGTCCTGAGCTTCCCAAGCCAAGAGGGTTTGCTGAGCCGAAACTTACAAATCATTTGTTCAGGTCTCTTATTCCTGCAAATGCAAAAAAGGTAAAAGTTATTGCCACAGACCGTTTTGGCAATAAGTACACATCTGTTCATCAATTAAATGGATAATGGATGAACATGAAAAAAACAGGCCTGTTCATTCTTTATTTATTTGCTTTTATATTTTCACATGCTGCGGATAATACCGGTTTGATAGCGGCCAGGCAACTCATTGAAAGGATCCTCCCTGATCATTCTGAAAATTTTGATATTGAATTCATTGATGCCATTGAGGGAAAAGATGTTTTTGAAATAGAAAGCAGGGGAAGCAGGATCATACTCCGGGGGAATACAGGGGTTTCTGTAGGCAGTGCATTAAACCATTATTTAAAGAACTTCACCAATAGCCATATCAGCTGGAACGGCAATAATCTTTCCCTGCCGGTTCATCTTCCACCTGTAAAAAAGAAGATTAGAATTATAAGTCCCCACCAATACCGGTATTATCTCAATTACTGCACATTCAATTATACCATGAGCTGGTGGAACTGGGAGCGATGGGAAAAGGAAATTGACTGGATGGCTTTGAATGGAATTAATTTCCCGCTTTCTATTACAGGACAGAATGCTGTTTGGAATAAAGTGTATAAACAGGTTGGATTCAGTAAAGAAGAACTGAAAGATTTCTTTAGTGGTCCGGCATACTTCAACTGGTTCTGGATGGGTAACCTTGACGGATGGGGCGGACCTTTACCTGAGTCATTCATGAAAAGACAGGAAGCGTTGCAAAAAAAGATCCTGGAAAGACAAAGGTCATTGGGTATGAAACCCATATTACCGGCATTTACCGGACACGTACCGCCAGCATTCAGTAAAAAATTTCCAAACGCAACATTAAAAAAAACAAAATGGCAGGGATTTACAGAAGTTCATATCCTGGATCCTGATGACAGTATGTTTACAGTGATCGGAAAAAAATTTACACAGGAGCTGATCAATACTTTTGGAACAGACCATTATTATTCAGCCGATACTTTTAATGAGAATACACCGCCAACAAATGATTCTGTCTATCTCAATGATATCAGTAAAAAAGTTTATCAGTCCATGGCCTCGGTTGATCCGCAGGCAGTATGGGTGATGCAGGGGTGGATGTTCTCTTATACACCAAAATACTGGCAGCCCACGCAGATTAAAGCGCTGTTGAATGCAGTGCCCGATGATAAAATGATCATACTCGATCTGTATAGTGAGAGTAAACCAATGTGGAATAAAACAGAAGCCTATTATGGCAAGCCATGGATCTGGTGCATGCTTCATAATTTTGGAGGGAATGTAAGTTTGTATGGAAGAATGAAGCAGGTGGCGGCCGACCCTGTGGAAGCCAGGAATGATCCGGCATCAGGAAAAATCTCAGGTATCGGATTAACACCGGAAGCCATTGAACAGAATCCTGTGATGTATGAACTGATGATGGAACATGCATGGAACAACCAGGAAATTGATATTGATAACTGGCTTCGGTATTATGCCCGTCGCAGGTATGGTTCAAAAAATATTCATGCGGAAAATGCCTGGATGATCCTGAAGAATACGGTTTACAATGGTGGTATTTCATCGGGCGGTCCCGAATCTATGATTGTAGCGCGCCCTGGTTTTATGAGATCCAGAAGATGGGCAAATCCCAGGAAATTTTATGAACCGCGTGATCTCATTCCTGCATGGAAAGAATTATTAAGCACACCAGGCCAGATGCATGAGTCCGAAGGATTCCGGTACGATCTTGTTGACATCAGCAGACAGGTGCTCGCTAATTATGCAGATACCTTGCATAGAATGTTGGTATACACTTATGAAAAAAATGATACAGTAGATTTTAAAAATATTTCAGTTCAATTTATTGAGCTGATCCAGGATATGGATGATCTGCTGGCTACCCATAAGGATTTTTTGTTGGGTACATGGCTGGAATCGGCAAAAAACTGGGAAATCGATAAAGAAGAAAAAGGACTGTATGAAAAAAATGCCAGGAACCTGATTACTCTATGGGGGGACAGGAACAGTGTTTTACATGAGTACTCCAACAGGCAGTGGAGCGGATTGCTGAGGGGATTTTACAAACCAAGGTGGGAGCAGTTTTTTAAAGATGCTTTGGAAGCCAAAAGAAAAAACCAGAAGTTTGATGACAAAGCATTTGATGAAAAGATGAAAGACCTGGAATGGAGCTGGGTAACGGATAATGATGATTTTGATGCGGAACCAAAAGGACATGCTGTAGAAAAATCAAAGCAGCTTTGGGAAAAATACCGGAACAAATTTGAAAGAACCTATCAAATTGAATTATGAAGGCCACAATTATTTTAGCTTCTTTATTGATGATCATATCAAATGCCTTACATGCGCAAAAAAGTTGGGACAGTACCCACCGCCCGAATAATTTTGCTTTAAAGGCTGACCTGTTCAGGAGTTATCCTGATTCTTCAACTGATATCATCTTTCTGGGAAACAGTATAACGGCCGGGGTGGACTGGATGGAATTGCTTGGAAATACGCATGTGCGTAACCGTGGCATCTCAGGAGATATTACCTATGGAGTGCTGGAAAGGCTTCATGAAGTAATAGAAGGGAAGCCTTCAAAGGTTTTTATTTTAATTGGGATCAATGATATTTCCAGGAATATTCCTGACAGTTTTATCGTTGATAATTACAGAAAAATGATCTGCCGCATCAAAAAGGGATCGCCCGGTACAAAAATATATGTTCAAACCCTTATGCCTGTAAATAACGAATTCTCCAATTTTAAGAACCATTACAATAAGGATGAACATATTCATTATGTAAACAATGAATTGAAAAAGTTGGCCAGGGAAGAAAATATAACCCTCATTGATCTTTACCCCCATTTTTTAAACCCTGATAAAAAGCTGGACAAAAAATATACTATTGATGGTTTGCACCTCAATGCTGAAGGTTACAGGTTGTGGGCCGAAATTCTTAAAAAAGGTGAATACCTTGATAAATAAATGATATGAAAAAGGTCAGTTTCATCATAGTGGGTGCGGGCTTATTTTTATCCTGCCATACCGTTAAACAAAATTCTCCAACAGTGAAAGCCGGATTCGATTATGAAGGACATCGCGGTAGCAGGGGATTGATGCCCGAGAATACCATACCTGCAATGAAGAAAGCAATCGATCTTGGCGTAACAACAGTGGAATTGGATGTAGTGATATCAAAGGATAAGCAGGTGGTGGTTTCACACGATGTATTCTTTCACCAGAATATTTCAACTACTCCGTCGGGAAAGCATCTTTCAAGAGCAGAGGCAGAAAAACATCTTCTATATATCATGGATTATGACAGCATAGGTAAATATGATGTTGGATTGAAACCTCATCCTGATTTTCCCCGCCAGGAAAAAATTGCTGTATCAAAGCCATTGCTTTCTCAACTTTTTAAAGAGACGGAAGCATACGCCAGGGAAAAAGGAACGGACATCAGGTATAATGTGGAAATAAAATCCAAACCTGAAAATGATGGTAAAAAACATCCGCCTATTGAAGAATTTGTTGACCTGGTAATCGCCATTATTCAATCAGCTGGTGTTGAAGACCGTACAATAGTACAATCCTTTGATCCGAGGGGATTGCAGGTTATTCACCGGAAGTATCCCACTGTAGCTACATCCTTGCTGATTGAAGGAACAGATAAAAGAGGCATTGAGGCACAATTGCAGGAGCTTGGATATACACCGCAGGCATATAGTCCTCATTTTTCCCTGGTAGATGAGGAACTGGTGAGGAAATGTCATGAAAGAAATATGAAGATTGTTCCCTGGACGGTGAATACATTGAATGAAATGAAAAGGCTGGCAGGGCTGAAGGTGGACGGGATAATTAGTGATTATCCGGACCTGTTCAGCCAGTTGAATAATTGATTTTGATTTTAACCGCGAGCCGATAAGTGCGGTAAGTAGCTTATAAAATTCTTACTTCATTTGTTCAGATGCCGGTGAGTTGTGACAATGATCTCTTTTTTTTTGTTCCGGCCATAGTTGAAGGCGAAAAGCGTTGAGGTAAAGAAGTGATAAAAGTTTTGATTTTGAGCCGGGGCTGACCAGGCATCCAACAGGAGAAAACATAAAAACCAACTGCATGTCAAAATACATTCTAGCATTCGACCAGGGTACCACATCATCAAGAGCTATAATTTTTGATAAGAAAGGCAATATCATTTCTGTTGCACAAAAAGAATTCACCCAGTTCTTTCCACAACCCGGATGGGTGGAGCACGATCCAAACGAAATATGGTCAACCCAGATAGGTGTGGCTACTGAGGCAGTATTGAAGGCAGGGCTCACTATTCATGATATAGTTTCCATTGGTATTACCAACCAGAGGGAAACAGCCATTGTATGGGACCGTCATACATCTCAGCCCATTTATAATGCCATAGTTTGGCAGGACAGGAGAATGGCTGCGTATTGCGACCAGTTGAAAGCCGATGGCTCTTCAAAAATGATCAGGGAAAAATCAGGACTTGTAACAGACTCTTATTTTTCAGCCACCAAGGTAAAATGGATACTCGATAATGTTCAGGGAGCAAGAGCAAAAGCTGAAAATGGCGACCTGTGTTTCGGTACGGTTGATTCATGGTTATTGTGGAAGCTGACAAATGGAAAGGTGCATGCAACTGATGTTACCAATGCATGCAGAACTATGTTGTATAATATTTACGACATGAAATGGGACGAAGATCTTTTGAAATTATTCGGCATTCCTGAAAGCATGCTGCCTGAGGTAAGGTCGAGCAGTGAAGTTTATGGACACACGCAACACTTATTGACCGCAGCAGATATTCCTGTAAGCGGAATAGCCGGTGATCAGCAATCAGCACTATTCGGACAGATGTGCATTCAGCCGGGAATGGTAAAAAATACCTATGGTACCGGTTGTTTTATGTTGATGAATACGGGAACAAAGCCGGTTGTTTCCAATAATAATTTATTGACCACGGTGGCATGGAAGATCAATGGTGAAGTACAGTATGCACTTGAAGGAAGTGTTTTCATAGCAGGGGCAGTGGTTCAGTGGTTAAGAGATGGCTTGAAGCTGATACAAAATTCTTCTGATGTAGAATCTCTGGCATTGAAAGTTGAAGACAATGGTGGAATATATATGGTTCCTGCTTTTACGGGTTTGGGAGCGCCTTACTGGAACCAGCATGCAAGAGGTATAATAGTTGGAATAACAAGAGGAACAACCGATGCGCACTTTGCAAGAGCAGCAGTGGAAAGTATTGCATACCAGACCATGGATGTTTTAAAAGCAATGGAAGCGGATGCGGAACTTAGCATAAAGGAGGTTAGGGTTGATGGCGGTGCTACTATAAATAATTACCTGATGCAGTTCCAGTCAGATATTCTCAATACCGCTGTGATAAGACCAAGTATTACAGAAACAACAGCCCTGGGTGCTGCATATCTGGCCGGTCTTGCAGTGGGATACTGGAATGATGTAAAGGAAGTAGAAGCTTATTGGCAGAAGGAAAGAGAATTTGTGCCATCGATGGATCAGAACGTAAGATCGGGTCATCAGGATAATTGGCAAAGAGCAGTTAAGGCGGCCCAGGCGAGAACTGTATGATTTAAATAAGGATAATGAAAGATCTAAATCACTATCTA
>CAMPIQ010000106.1 GCA_946886475.1 uncultured Chitinophagales bacterium
AAGCCTGCCGCTAGCGTTCATCCTGAGCCAGGATCAAACTCTCCATTGTAAATGAGTTTTGATACTGACTATTAAATTCTCAATAAAGAAAAATTAACGAGTCAATTTCGAATTTTATTCGCTTGACTTACCTAATGCTTCCCGATACAAGTATCGGGAGTTGCTGTTGCTTCCAAACTTTCAAAGAACTTATTACTTTCATCAGCCTAAACCAATTCCAGTAAAAGAAGATGATCAGATTATGAATCTCCAGGCCTTTCGCCTCACCTTTTTCTATCGCAAAGAACTCTTTTTTTGATTCCCGTTTTTCGATTGGGAGTGCAAATGTACGAGCCTTTTTCATTCTGCAAAATTTATTTTCCTGATTGTCAATTTTTTAACAACATCAGAAAGAAATTTTGATGCGATAACTAAATAAAAAAAGAACTTGTTGCTGTGATTTTTTTTGCGGACTGCAAAGATACGTTGACTTCACACTTCCAACCAAATTTTTGTTTCTATTATTTCACAAAAATCTGTGAATAGAAATTTTAAAAACCTGTGTACTTATTTCAATCAAAAAGCGGCTGCAAAGATAAGGTAAGTAAATGATACTCAACAAATTAATTTGCAGTTTTAATCATAAAAAAATGCAAAAGCCCTTTCTATGATTTATACTGTCCGATCGATTTCAAAAAGCGGACGCAAAGATACGGGGCATTGCTTATTCATTCCAAAAGATTTCAGAGAATTTCTTTGCAAATGCTTTGAAATGCACGCCCATCAAAGGAAATAATTTTCAGGATATGATACCGAAGTCAGATACAAACCTTGTGGAGGCACTGAAAATCCACATTTTTCTTCTTCCATAAACAAGTTCTCAAACTGTTGTAGGGTGATTCTGTTACGGGCTACCTGCAACATGGAAGCAGTGAGTAACCTTACCATCCCCCTCAAAAAGCGATTGGCCTTAATATTAAAGACCAGCTGCTCCCCTTCTTTCTTCCAGCCGGATTTTTCTATTGTGCATTTGAAATTACTGGCCTGTGTGTTAGTTTTTGTGAAGGCAAAGAAGTTGGTTTGCCTCAACAGGATAGCAGCTGCCTGGTGCAGCAGTTCTTCTTCCATCTTATATGGATAATAAAATGCCAGATCCCTGAGAAATGGATCCTTCCTCCAGTATATATGATAGGCATATTCCCTGGCAATGGCGTCAAACCTTGAATGTGCAGTATCAGGCACCTGGTGAATGTTCCTTACCGTGATGTCCGGGGGAAGGATGGCGTTCATCTTATAAACGAACCTTTCATTTACCGGTGAAACAAAATCAAAATGGAAATAATTCTGAAGCGCGTGAACGCCTGCATCGGTGCGGGACGAGCCTGTTAACCTTACAGGCTCCCTGTGAATAACTGAAAAGGCCTTTTCAATTTCAAACTGGATGGTTAAGGCATTCTCCTGCACCTGGAAGCCACTGTAGTTTGTACCCTTATATGCCACTTCAATAAAATAACGTGGCATCTTATTCTCCTATTAATGCTTTGAATCTTTTCTGGTAATAGCTATCGCTGATCTCAGCTCCCAGTGCCGGAAAATTCTCACGGTCCGTAACATGAAAATAAGCGGCATCAAAAAACAAATACTTCCCCGCAGATGTTAAAAACAATACGCCGAGATTTTTTACCTGCTCTGTAGAAAAACAGGTATTCCTGAAATATTTTTTGGCAACGGCCACCATATCCTCATCAGTTTCTTCACCAGCCATATTCTTACGCAACTTATGAAAGTCAGCTTCAGAGGCTACATCCGGACAATTATTCTTTGGCACAGTAGTATTTACCTTATTTTCTTTCACAGGTGTATTGCTGATATCAAGAAATAATTTTTCATCTTTATTTTTGGCCTCATCCTGCTTTAGCATAACAGGAGGGTTGGGAATGATCAAACGTATGGTGTCAATTCCATTTTCATGCTGATCAAAGTACACCAGACCAAATCCTTCAGAAGTAGAACTTTCTGAATACTTTTTCACTGTTGACCGTTTAAATTCAGCAGGAAGTTTTACATCCTCCTTTTCAGTTAATGGTATATCTATTGCCACAGTATCTTTTATATGTTCCTTTTCCAGCGGATCTTGTTTTAATTCCTTCTGCCTGGATTCCGCAATCCTGTCTTTTATCCTGGTTATGGAATCTGCAGGAGGCTCGTGCTTCAGTGAAAGGTTTTCAACACTATCTTTTAAAATAGTTTCCCGGGAGGCAGTGACCGGTGTATCCATCACCACTTCCCTATTTTCCTTTGCATCTGGTCTTGCTATCTCTTCTTTCTTTACTGGTTCTGCTATCACCAAATCATTTTTAGCAGGAATGGCAACCCACAATAAACTGGTATCCCCTGCAGCCTTTGAAAGAAGCAGGGTGAAATTGTCATTTTTCATCCGGTATGTGCCAGATCCTTGCATATCATTTTGCATTGGTTTGAGGATGGAAAGGGCCTGTAAATCATACAAACCCCAGCCAAAATCAAAATGCTTTATCAAAAAACCTTTATCCTTTCCGCCTGGAGATAACCTGAATTTATAGTCCTGATTTGTAGAGGGGAAGCCAATGGAAAGCTGGTAGGTACTGTCAACCAGTTCAGAAAGTATCAAATAGCCTGAGGAAGTTGAGCTTAAGATATTGTCGCCCATTTTTACATAAAATGGTGACCCATTTTCTGTTTGAAGGTAAATGAAATAAACTTTCTGCGCAGAAACGGAAACTGCAAATCCAAGAGCAAAGAGGATACAAAAGAGGTTTCTCATTCCTTTCAAAATTAAAGGAATTCCATGTTTACTGAATGGTCCGCTTTATACAGATCCATTTTTTTGGATGAATTAACAAATAAATGAGCACTGCTTACCACAGGATCATCCATTTTCCTTCATCATCTTTTGTATACGACATGCCATTACTCATCAGGTGTACCTGTCGCCCGGTTTGGGAATCGATACTACCTGACTTTTCATATACCCTGATCCCATTATTTTCGGAGGTCAGAAAAATGGTCAGCGCCTGCAACGTAGGTTGAACATCGTGTAACCACCGGGCATCTCCCTCTTTTACAAAAGCCTGGCTCATTGTTGAATTTTTAACCCATACTGTATTTCATTTCCCTTATCTGGCCATCAGCTTTTTTTTCCGGAAGTTGAAATCCATTTACACCGGACCTGCGCCATTTAGTTTTCTTCATATATAGTATAGCACCCGCTATGGCTGCACCCGCCACGCCTGCTGCTACGAGTATTGCTTTCATATGCTTATTTTAATATCAAAGTACAATTGGTGTACCACAAGTATTTAAATAATGATAAAAAAACCCGGCAAAATGCCGGGTTAATCAATTACTTCAACAAATTAATCATCAGTTTTTGTCTTTACCTTACCGTCTTTGATCTTTGTTTTTGTTTCTTTACCATCTTTTGTTTCTGTCTTGATCTTCAGTTCATCACCATCTCTTTTGATCTTCATTTCCTTAATATTAGAATCCGCATTGTCATCAGAAATAACATTGTTGTTCATTCCTGAATGAAGATCACTATCTGCTACATCTATTCTCCATACATCAATGGCTTCCGTACCATCCGCATTGAGGTATTTATGCACCAGGTTCCCATCTTCCAGCAAACGCACATGATAAATATCCTGGCCATTGGTTCCTTTAATTGTATTCACATCATAAACCATAGGACCATAAAGACCCACTACTGTTGTTACCACATTATCAGGGATGAGGCTTTGCCTAACCGGAATGGCTACACGAAATGTTTCACCTGCATTATTATAGTATACATGCATGGGCATTCCTGCTTCCAGGTAGTATCCATGCCACCACTCTCCAGCCTGTCTCCACCGTACATCAGTAGCCGTTGGAAAATCCCTTATAACATAACTGTTCACATAATCAGGTGCGGTTGCTGTAAATGCACCATAGGCATTGTATTCCGTACTTGTGGTAATTGCTGAATTGTCTGAGGTTTCATCCTGTGCAAATACAGCACAACTGCTTCCCACTAGTAGCATTGCGAGGATTGTTCTTTTCATAACCTATTCTGTTTTTAATGTTTGTAATGATTATACGATTGTCTCACTACAACTTTGATGCCCACTGATGCAACCCCTGCTATAAAAAATTTATTTCATTATGGTTCCGTCCGCTGAACAACAAGGAATAAAAATTGAATAGTTTCAATTAAATCTTATTTATGAAGAAAGTTTTTACCAGGAGCACAGCATCCGGAACCATTTTACTGTTAATATTTTTATTCGCACTGGCTTCCTGCAGTTCTTCAAGGAAAAGCATTGGAGTGGAAGAAGGCTGGGAACTATTATCTGAAAGCAAAGTAAATTTTGTGCGGGATAAGGATGAGATCAGGATCAACAGCCATAATCAGTTTACAGCAATAAGGTTTAAAGTGGAAGACAGGGAAGTAAGGATCAATGACGTGAAAATTTATTTTGATAATGGTGATAAACTTGAGCCCAATATTGATGAAGTGATACTCGCCGACCAATACAGCAGGATTATTGAACTGGCAAAAGACGGAAGGTATATTGACAGGATCGAATTCAAATACCGCACAACGGGCAATGTTCTCAAAGGGAGGGCCAATGTGATATTGTTTGGGAAAAG
Organism: uncultured Chitinophagales bacterium; assembly: GCA_946886475.1. Next base: position 4,651 of record CAMPIQ010000106.1, read on the forward strand.
ATATTACCCAGGTTATTAAATGAAACCAACCTGGCAGGAAGCATTTTATTCAGTAATTCCCATAGCTGAACTGATAAATGTACTGCTGAGCAGAAAAAATATCTTCCTTCTGATCCGGTTGGGGAAATGAAATATGATCAGCAGCCCCGAATGTTTTAAATCGCCTTCATTCAGCCTGATTTGCTTTAACGTACATACCATTCGGTTCAATTTCCGGCCGATGATTACAAATGGCTATAAAGTGGTCCGGTAAACCTGTATTGTTATTCATTTTATATTATTAATTTGATTCAGTTCTATTCCTTACCCGAAGAAAACTGCTGGATTAAATACTTAATATTAAAATCATTATTTATGACATTCAAACATGCCATCAGCTGGTTTGAAATTCCAACACTGAACCTGGACCGCGCTCAAAAATTTTATGAAGAAATTTTCAGGATCCAAATGATTCCGCTGGATCTTGAAAATATTAAAATGCGAATGTTTCCTATTGATGATCCCCAGAATATAGGTGGCGCTCTTACATGGAATGAAACGTTCTACAAACCTTCGGCCACCAGTGGAGTTCTTATCTATTTAAACGGCAATCCTGACCTTCAGAATATGCTGGATAGGGTTGGTTCCGCAGGAGGGACCGTACTGGTTCCAAAGACTGAGATATCACCGGAATATGGTTTTATGGCCATCATTTCAGATACAGAAGGCAACAGGATAGGATTGCATAGCACAAAATGAACTTTCCTATATTGAAATGTACCACCTGCCAAAATTGAGGTTAGTAGCTTATCTTCACGCCTTTTTAATATATGGCATTACTTGAAAATCAACTGGTAGTTAAACGATCTACACTTCCCCAGGCAGGCAAAGGATTGTTCACAAAAAAAATTATTCCCAAAGGAACCCGGATCGTAGAATACAAAGGGCGCGTAAAAACATGGAAGGAAGCGGCACATGAAGACAATGGTTATATCTATTATGTAACACGCAACCATGTGATAGATGCCAAACCTTATCCGAAAGCGCTGGCCCGTTATGCAAATGATGCGAGAGGGGTGGTGAGGATAAAAGGCATAGTGAATAATTCAGATTATATACAGGATGGAAAAAGGGTCTATATCACTTCAAAAAAAGATATTCCTGCCGGTGCTGAAATACTCGTTGGATATGGAAAAGAATACTGGGATGTGATCAGGCATAACCTGAAAATTGATAAGGCCAACAAGAAGAAAAAAGCAGGAAAGTCAAAAAAATAGTGCTGACATCTTTTTCCGGAAATTCAAACACTAAGTTCCGTCTTCAGGGAATAGAGCACCTGTTGCCATCAGAAACCTATATAAATGCGTTTGCTTACCTCTATATTGATCCTGATAAGCCTCATGACAATGGCCGGATCCTGTTTGTCCGGAAGGCAGGTGGCCAGAGAATATAAGCTGAACATTCCTGAAGAAAAAATAATTGAAGATGCTGCTTTGCAATACAGTTATCTGATGAAGCAGGTTCCACCTACCGTTTTTCCAAAAAATTTTGATCCCAAAAAGAACACTTATGAATGGAGTTCTTCAGAATGGTGGTGCAGCGGATTCTACCCCGGCAGCCTTTTTTATTTATATGAGGAGACCAAAAATGAAAGTCTCCTTACTGAAGGAAAAAGAATGCTGGAGCTGTTGAAAAAAGAACAGTTCAATACAGGTACGCACGACCTGGGTTTTATGATGTACTGCAGTTTTGGAAATGCAGACCGGATCCAGTCAAAAAAAGAATATGAAGACATTCTTGTAAACAGTGCAACATCACTTTCATCCCGTTTCAATGCAAAGGTTGGCTGCATCCGCTCCTGGAATTCCGGTCCCAATGATTTTATTGTGATCATTGACAATATGATGAACCTTGAATTATTATTCCAGGCATCTAAGCAAACAGGCGATTCATCTTATTATAAACTGGCAGTTACTCATGCCAATACAACCATCAAAAATCATTTTCGTGCTGATAACAGTTCCTATCATGTAATTAATTATGATCCCTTAACCGGCGCCATCAAAGAAAAAAAAACGGCCCAGGGGTATAGTAATGAATCTGCCTGGTCGAGGGGACAGGCATGGGGGCTTTATGGATTTGTACTGACATACAGGGAAACCAAAGATCCGGTTTACCTGGAACAGGCACGGAAGATCGCTGGTTTTGTTTTGGATCATCCCAACCTGCCTGATGACAAGGTGCCTTACTGGGATTTAGATGCCCCTAATATACCTGATGCTTTACGGGATGCCTCAGCTGCTGCCATCCTGGCTTCCGCGTTACTGGAATTATTTACCTATGTTCCTGATGAAAAATATTTTTCTGCAGCCGAACGAATGCTTCAAACTTTATCATCACCCCATTACAGGGCACAGCCAGGTACCAATGGGGGTTTCATTATAAAACATGGTGTAGGACATTTCCCTGCCAAAACAGAGGTTGATGTTTCGCTGAGTTATGCTGATTATTATTTTATTGAGGCGATGAAAAGGTATAGGCTGGCTACCCGCCAATAGCTACCGGCCAATAGCTGATGGCCATTGGTCTGGTCTTCCTTTCTGTCAATCTGGCAAAGAATATTCTTTTGGAACATCTGTTGATAAATAATGGAGCCGGCAACGGCAATCTAAGAATTACAATAAAACATATACTCAACATGGTACAGGAAAAAGGAACGATATCCATACATACAGAGAACATCTTTCCCATCATTAAAAAATTTCTATACTCCGATCACGAAATATTCTTACGCGAACTGGTGAGCAATGCCGTGGATGCCACGCAAAAGATCAAAAGACTGTCCTCTCTTGGGCAATACAATAAGGAACTGGGCGATATTACCATCCAGGTAAGCGCAGACCAGGAAGCAAAGACGCTGACGGTTTCTGACAAGGGTTTGGGTATGACCGCAGAGGAGATCAAAAAATATATTAACCAGATCGCCTTTTCAGGTGCTACAGAATTCATGGAAAAATTCAAGGAGGCCAAAGACGCCAATGAGATCATTGGACGGTTCGGGCTTGGATTTTATTCGGCATTTATGGTAGCAGATAAAGTTGAGATCCAAACACTGTCGTACCAGGATGGAGCCGAACCAGCGGGTTGGATCTGCGATGGAAGTACGGAGTTTGAGATCACAGAAGGTACTAAAACAGAAAGAGGAACAGATGTGATTCTTTATATCAATAAAGACAATGAAGAGTTCCTTCAGGAGCGTAAAATTGAAGAGATCCTTAATAAATATGCGAAATTTTTACCTGTGCCGGTACAATTTGGTACAAAACAGGAATCTGTTGAAGATGGACAGGATGAAAATGGTGAAACAAAATATAAGTCGGTTGATGTTCCCAATATCATCAATAATCCCAACCCTATCTGGACAAAGCAACCCGGCGAGTTAAAAGATGAAGACTATCTTTCTTTCTACAGGGAACTATATCCGTTTTCAGAAGAACCGTTGTTCTGGATACACCTGAATGTAGACTATCCATTTCATCTCACCGGTGTATTGTATTTCCCCAAGCTTAAAAATGATTTTGAGGTACAGCGGAATAAGATCAAACTGTTTTCAAGGCAGGTGTTTATTACGGATGAAGTAAAAGATATCGTTCCTGAATTTCTGATGTTATTGCATGGCGTGATAGATTCCCCGGATATTCCGCTGAATGTGAGCCGTAGTTTTTTACAGGCCGACAGCAATGTAAAAAAGATCAACAGTTATATCACCAGGAAGGTAGCCGACAAATTGAATGAGCTGTTCAGGAAGGACAGGAAGGCTTATGAAGATAAATGGAATGATATAGGACTGTTTGTAAAATATGGTGCCATCAGTGACGAAAAGTTTTATGAGAAAGCTAAGGATTTTGTGCTGCTCACCAATACCGGGAATGAACATTTTACACTGGAAGAATACCAGGCCAAAGTAAAAGATTTCCAGACCGGCAAGGACGAAAGGATCGTGTATCTCTACACGATAGATGCAGAAAGGCAGGATGCTTATATACAATCGGCCAGAAGAAAGCATTATGATGTGCTGGTGATGAATTCGCCGATCGATAATCATTTTATGCAGCACCTGGAAATGAAACTGGAAAAAACCTCATTCAAACGGGTTGACGCGGATGTACTTGATAAACTGATTCAGAAAGATGATCAAAGCAAGCACGAATTGACCGAAGATGAATCTAACAAACTAAAAGAGGTATTTGAAAAAGCAATCAGCAATTCCAATATGAAAGTGGAGGTTGAAAGCCTGTCATCAGAAGAACTACCCGTAACCATAACCATGGAAGAGTGGATGCGCAGGATGAAGGATATGGCGAAAATGGGAGGTGGAGGAATGAATTTTTACGGTTCATTACCGGATTCTTACAAAGTTGCCGTGAATGCAAACCATCCATTGGTTTCTAAAATATTACAATCAGAAGGTGAACAGCAAACAGCGCTTGCCAAACAGGCCTATGATCTTGCCCTGCTTTCACAGGGTATGTTGAAAGGAAGTGAGCTCACTGCGTTCGTTCAAAGAAGTGTCAATCTTATCTGATTCAAATTTAAAGCATGATCAATCCTTCTGAATTAAGATTAGGCAATATCATTTTATATAAAACAGGCACCAGGATCATTCCGGTGCCTGTTGATTTTTCCCATTTCGAATCAATGGCCAAAGGTGATGTGGCCTCTTTCTTCCCTTTACTTTTAAAGCCGGAATGGTTTGAAAAATGCGGTTTCATTGAAAATAAAAAATACGCCCTGTATCCTGAAGCAAGAGAATTCGTTCTTGTTCTGCCAGTACAGGGAAATAATAAGAACGAGGTGTATGGCTATATGAAAAACAATAAGGAATGTTTTGCCAGGGCTACAGTAAATGATTTACCTGTGAGTGGAAATGTTTTTAATGTGCATGGCCTTCAGAATTTATATTATGGACTTACAGGTAAGGAAATGGTGATAAGGTAATTGCCATAAACATTTATTTCAAATATTTGAACACCCTTTTCCTGTATAGTTCCAGTTCCTCCAGGGTGGAGAACTCATCAAATTTTTGAGGGTGATTTCCTTTCCTTATCAACATCACTTTTTCACCATTGACGATTGTAGATTTTGCTTTGGAGAATATTTGTTCAAGTTCATGCCGGTCGTTCAGTGTTTGCAGCTCCTCGATCTTAGCAACGTCAATTTGATATGGAGTCATTATTAAATACGAATTAGCGCTATCAACAGCTTAAGTTTATTATTACCAGCTTCCACCTGCTCCGCCGCCGCCAAAACTTCCGCCTCCAAATCCGCCGAAGCCTCCACCTCCTCCGCCAAAGCCTCCGCCACTGCTTCCTCCAAAACCACCGGGGAAAATTACAGGTCCGCCAAAACCGCGGTATCCTCTTCTTGACATGTAACCACCACCTCTTCCCCCACCACCGCTATTGAAGAACATGATCACTAAAAATAAAATGATCCCGACTATGATCTTGCCCAAACTAAATCCACCCTTACCCTTTTTATCCCTGTAGCCTTCAGGTGCAGCGTATTCACCCTGTGCTGCCTGAATCAGTGCACTGGTTGACTTATCGAAGGCGGAATAAAAATTTCCCGCTCTCATTTCAGGTACCAGCAATTCATCATAGATATAACCGGCCGTCATATCCGGGATGGCGCCTTCAAGGCCTCTTCCTATTGCAATGAATGCTTTTCTCCTGCCTTCTTCTTCCTCACCGGTTGATACCAGTATCACAATACCATTGTCAAACTTTGCACCACCTACGCCCCAGGTTTCTCCCAGTTCAGTTGCAAATGGAGCAGCTTCATAGTCATGTAGCGTGGGAAGCACCACAATAGTGATCTGGTTGGAAGTGGAATCATCATATGCTACCAGTTTTGCTTCCAGTGCATGAATCTGTTCGGGCGTCATGATGGATGAGGGATCTTTCACCAGTATATTAACAAGCTTTGGCGGATTGGGCCGGGGTGGCAATACCTGTTTCTGCCCGAAAGCAAAACCAAAGACTAATAAGGCTATGATAACAACAAGCTTCTTCATTATTTACCTGCCAAAAACAATTTCATCCGGTAATTCATTCTTATCTGTATCTCTCTCGTAGGGAAAATAATGATGCAGGGCATCACCAATATCCTTAATGCAATGACATAAACCTTCTGCAAGGTGCTGATGCCTGAAATGGGCCATCATTTTCTGTATCTCATCCTGCCAGTAACGACTTCCCACTTTTTCATGGATCCCTTTATCTCCCAGAATGGCAGCCTGATGGTCTTTCACCGCCACATATATAAGCGTGGCATTCCTGTCTTTGGTCTGGTCCATTTTCATCTGAAGAAACAATTCACCTGCGCGGTCCATGGGATCTACAAACCTGCACCTGCTCTCAACGAACAGTCTTACCTCCCCACTGGTGCGCATTTCAGCCTCCCGGATGGAAAGGAGCAGTTGCTCCTTCTCCGCGGGAGTAAAGAATTCTTTTTGTTTTTTCCAGAAAAGTTTCACCTATCGTGCATTTGTTGTGTCAGGAGTTCTATTCACCGGAGGATTTGCATTATCAAAATTTACCCTTGGTGCATTTTGTGCGCCTGCATCTGCTTCAAATGGCGGCCGGACACCAAATCCAAAAATTCCTGCGAAAATATTGGCCGGGAAGGAGCGCACCTTTTTGTTGTAGACATTCACCACTTCATTAAAACGGTTGCGTTCCGTATTGATCCTGTTTTCCGTGCCCGCAAGTTCATATTGAAGATTCCTAAATGCATCATTTGCACGCAGGTTAGGATAGTTTTCCGTAACCATTAATAATCGTCCGAGCGCCTGGCTTAATTCACCCTGGGCAGCCTGGAATTCTGCCATTTGTTCCGGTGTAACCTTGGTTGGATCCACCTGAATGGAAGTAGCTCTTGCCCTGGCATTGGTAACTGCTTCAAGCGTACCTCTTTCAAAAGAAGCTTCGCCTTTTACAGTTTCAACCAGATTAGGTATCAGATCCATTCTTCTCTGGTAAGCGCTTTGAACATTACCCCATGCAGTTTTTACATTCTCATCTGCCGTTACCATTCCATTATACTGGCCACATCCCCAGAATATAAATATGACCACTAAACCCAGAACAATCCAGAGTATAGGATTTTTCATTTTTGATTTTTTTGTTGATTAAAAGTAATTATAAATAACTGATGAGATGCATCAAATCACGCACCACAAACAAACTGTGCAATAATGTCACTTCAGCGCTGCAATACCGGGCAATTCTTTTCCTTCAAAATATTCAAGCATGGCACCGCCGCCGGTGGAAACATAACTGACATCATCGGCGTATCCAAACTGGTTGACAGCCGATACACTGTCACCGCCCCCTACCAGGGAATATGCTCCTTTTCCCGTTGCCTCAGCAACTGCTTTTGCAATGGTTTTTGTGCCATGCTGGAAATTTTCCATTTCAAAAACGCCCATCGGTCCATTCCATAAAATGGTTTTTGAATCCAGTATCACTTTGGTAAACGTTTCACAGGCCATTTGTCCAATGTCAAGTCCCATCCAGCCATCCGGAATGGTATTACTTAATGAAGAGGATACTTCAGCATCAGCCGCAAACCTGTCGGCAATAATAGAATCGTCAGGAAGGTGGATGCAAACGCCTTTGGCTTCTGCTTTGGATAATAATTCTTTGGCAGTATCGAGTTTGTCTTCCTCTACAAGTGAATTTCCAACCTGACCACCCATGGCCTTATAGAAGGTATAGGCCATGCCACCACCAATAATGATATCGGTGGCCCTTTCCAACAGGTTCTCAATGATCATGATTTTATCGGAAACCTTAGCGCCACCGATGATGGCAGTAAAAGGTTTTTCTGAACTATTCAAAACCTTTTCAGCGCTAATAACTTCTCCCTCCATCACAAGGCCAAACATTTTATTTTCGGGCGAAAAGAATTTTGCAATGACAGCAGTGGATGCATGAGCCCTGTGAGCTGTTCCAAATGCATCATTTATATAGACATCTCCAAGTTTTGAAAGTTTTTCCGCGAACGCTTCATCACCTTTTTCTTCTTCTTTATAAAAGCGGAGATTTTCAAGCAACAAAACCTGCCCGGGTTGTAGATCTTTTGATTTTTGAACAGCTTCATCCCCTATGCAATCATTGGCAAATTGAACTTCTGTTCCCAATAGTTTAGATAAATGAGGGAGGATATGCTTTAATGAATATTTTTCGGCGGGACCTTCCTTTGGCCGGCCAAGATGAGACATCAGGATCACACTTCCACCATCATCCAGTACCTTTTTTATAGTGGGGACAGCAGCTGTTATCCTGGTATCATCAGTAATGTTGAATTCTTTATCAAGCGGTACGTTGAAATCCACACGGATCAGTGCTTTTTTACCCTTGAATGGAAAGGTTGAAAATTTCGACATAATAACTGGAATGGTTAAGGAAGGCAAATTTAAGGCTAAGAGGTTGAATGAGAGAAAAGAGGTTAAAGGAGAGAAAAGAGGTTAAAGGAGGGGAAAGAGGTTGAAAGAGGGGGAAAGAGGTTGAAGGAGGGGCTAAGAGGTTAAATGCCCTCATCGATTGGGACATTCAAAAAAACAAACTGTATCTAATAACCAAAACGCAAATAAATTAATTCCTGTCTGGTTCAATACCGTTGAAGAAAAGCCTCTTGCTAACTATCGAAAGAATTTAATTGTAGGCCAACAACCAGCCTCAGGCGGTTAAATAATGGTTTTACATTT
>CAMPIQ010000107.1 GCA_946886475.1 uncultured Chitinophagales bacterium
AATTAAAGTAATTGATTATCAATAATTTACATCAAGTGCATAAAAAAATCATCGTATTTGTCAATATCAGAGAGCCAAATGGCTCAAATTGACAAAAGGATGACAAAGGGATAAAATAAAAAACCCCTGCCATTAGGCAGGGGAGTTTCTACTATAATTCAAGTTCTTAATAACCATCATTTTGTTGGGCGGCCTTATTCACATTCAATTCCGATTGTGGCACTGGCCAGATGTATTGCGGGCTATTGGGTGCAATAGCAGGGGCTGTTCCTTTAGTAGGGATGGTCATATTCAGCCTCAACAGGTCCCTGGAACGGAATCCTTCTCCCAGTAATTCAATCCTTCTTTCTGTAAGTACCATGTCAATGAGTTGCTGACCTGTAGCCGGAACAAGTACTGTTGCTGCATCAGAACGTTGTCTTACCGCGTTTAACAAAGCAATTGCTTTAGGATCCAAAGCAGTAGTTCTGGCAAGCGCTTCAGCAAGATTCAGTAATACTTCAGCATACCTGATGGCAGGTGTATAATCAGTATTGGCTGTCCATTTTCTCAACCACAACTTACCTGAGGTTGTCTGATTGAAAGCACGGCGTGCGTCAGTTGCCGTCCAGCCGGCATTGGAAACAATTCCTGTTGCGCCCGTGTTAAGAGAATAATCACCATTACCGCCTGCCGATGAAGGACTGTAATATTGGTTGAGGCTGTTTTGCGTACCAGGCAGGTCATTAGCTGTAAAAGGAAATGATAAGATATTCTCCGCGGTTTGACCGTTTGAGCCAAAAGCCAGTGCGATATTGCTGATCAGCTGGTGAGATACGCCTGATGTAGTTGAAAATGGCGCCACAGCCTGCGGTGCCAGTTTATTTCCTTCAGTGATCACTTTTGCATAATCACCTTTATATAAATACACTCTTGTTTTAAGCGCAATGGCCGTATTCCTATGCGCACGGGTTACATTCAATGCAGCAGAGCCATGCGTAAGCGGAAGATTGGCTTCTGCAAAATCAAGATCACTGATGATAAGGTCGTAAACTTCGGCTACTGTTGACCGTTGTTTCTGATTATCACCAGATGAAACCTGCGCCTCGGTATATAATACCACGCCCGGCTTACTTCCACTGCCATCCCAATAAGGACGTGCATAAATAGTAACGAGTGAATGATAGAGCAGCGCTCTTATAAAACGGGCTTCCGCTTTATATTGATTTTTCAATGCATCACTTACTGGTGAAGCATCCACACCTTCAATCACTACATTCGCCCGGTTGATGGCTGCATATGCAGCACCCCAGAAATTCTGAACCTCGTTTGTAGTGGGTGTTACCGTAAAATTCCAGGTTGATAACTGGGTTACACCGTTCGCTGTTTCATTGATGAATTCTTCTCCCCTGGCATCCTGGTAATTAAAATAGCGGCCGCCATAGATCTGTCCAACCTTTGCTCCTGCATACACTCCGTTAACAGCAGCAAGTGTTCTTTCAGGTGTTGAAAAAGCAACCGCATCTGATATCTGGGTTTGCGGCACGGGGTTCAGTAATTCCTTTCTGCAGGAACTGGTAAGAAATACCCCAGCCAGCAGTATAGAAGTTATTTTAAATTTCATGATAAATTTTCTTTTGTGATTAAAATCCAATGTTAAGTCCAACGTTAATAGTGCGGGCAAGCGGCGCTGCATTCCTGTCAACACCCGGTGCGCCATTGCTTACCTGGTTAGCAACTGATTCACCATTACTCTGGATCTCAGGATCGAAACCTGAATAACCCGTAATTGTAAATGCATTCAAAGCAGCCACGAATAATCTTACACTGCCAAGACCAGTTCTCGTTACAAGGTTTTGCGGTAGTGTATAACCTAATGAAATATTTCTTGCTTTAATGAAATCTCCCTTTTCAACATTGCCTGAACTAATAAGGGCTGAACCGTTGGATACATTATCTCCAAATACCACCCTTGGCCATTCGGTTACATCGCCGGGTTTCGTCCAGCGGTCAAGTGCATCTTTTGCATTATTCCAGTTTCGGTTGTCATGCAAACCGGCCTTACTTCCATTGTAAACATAGTTACCTCCGCTAAAGAACAAAAGGATGTTCAGGTCAAAACCTCTGTAACGGAATGTGTTGTCAAAACCACCAAAGTATTTTGGAACAGACGGTCCGATGATAACTCCATCAGTTGCCTGATTGGGAGGCGTAACTGCCGTACCATCCGAAACCTTTGTCCAACGGCTGGCTGCAGGTGCAGCATGGTTATACTGAACTTCAGTACCATCTTTCTTTACAAATATTCTTTGGCCATTTGCAGGATTGACACCTGTGGTTCTTACGGCAAGGAAACTACCAATTGATTCACCCACCCTGATGATGGAAGGCTGTTCAAGCCCACCGGTTGCCACAAATATGTCGGCATTATTATTTGCAAGCGTTAGCACTTCATTTTTAAGCGTGGTTACATTCAGGTTTGTGCTCCAGCTGAAATCTCTTTTGGAAATGATGTTTCCCCCAAGCGTTGCTTCTATGCCTTTATTCACCATGCTTCCTATATTCACAAGAATAGAGTTGCCGGGTATGCCTCTTGATGGCGACTGTGGTTCTGCAAGTATCAGGTCATTGATGTCGTTCTTATAATATGCAAATTCCAGGTTGAACCTGTCCTGCAAAATTCCGAGGCTGAAACCAAGGTCAAGCTTTTTACTTTTCTCCCAGGTAAGATCTTCGTTGCCGGCCTGTGTAAATACAATGGTTGCATTAAGACCGTATAATCCAGCGCCAAAAAAGCTCTGATAGGCATAACTGTTGATGCCGGCAAAATTCCCAACCATACCGTAACTGCCTCTCAGCTTGAATGAGCTAAGTGTATTGCTAAAGGATGAACTTTTCCAAAAGCTTTCTTCGGAAACCATCCAGCCAACAGAACCACCATAGAAGGTGCCCCACTTATCTGCGAAGGCAGAATATCCATCACGCCTTCCATTGAAAGAGAGATAGTATTTTCTGTTGAGATCATAATTGATACGTCCAAAATAAGATTGCAGAAAATTTTCAGACAAGCCATTTCCGGATGGAACTATTTCCGTAAAGCCACCCTGGAATTCATCAAAGAACGGGTCGGACTGATTACGGCGGTCCGCACCCCAGCTGTTGTTCCTTGTGTATTGCTGTTCTGCACCAACCAACACATTCAATCCATGATTTTCATTGATCCTTGTGTCATAGTTCAACGTGTTCTGCCAGTTCCAGCGCCTCGGCCGTTGCAGTGTATTCTGGACCGCGCCATTGAACTGCATGCCATCGCCATGCATCCCGTTACGGAATTCCTCATTCACCACCACAAGGTGGTCTATTCCATAAAGTGTTTTAAAATTCAATCCATTGATCAGTCTTACCTGTCCATATAAATTACCAAGTAATCTTTGCGTATTGGATTCAAACCTGTTGAGGTCATTTAATAAAACAGGATTGGTAAAAGCAAGTGCTGATAAATTATTTCCCTGGCCTATTGTTCCTCCATTGATATTATAGGTACCATCATTTTTATATGGCCCAACATTGGGGGCCAGTCCAAATGCCAGACGTGCTGCGCCAGATGTATTGAAGGCAGCGCCTGTAGAACCCGTGTTCAGTCCTTCGCTTCGTGAATTGGTATAGTTGAAAGTACCACCTACTGTAATGCGGTCATTCACCTTTTGGTCAATGGTGAACCTGCCCGTCATGCGGTTAAAATTATTATTCCTGAACATACCTTCCTGGTCGGTAAACCCGGCAGAGAAATAATAATTGGTCCGGTCATTAGCTCCCGACACACTGATGGTATGGTTGTGTGAAAAGCCCTTGCGGTACACATGATCGTACCAGCGTGTATCTACCAGGTTACCATTGGCATCCGTCATTGTATAAAATCCTCTTGTGGTACCATTGGCCGGCGTGCCTGCATTGGCAAGCGCTTCATTCTTCAGATCTGTATACTCCTGTGCATTCAACACATCAACAAGATTGTAAGGTTCCGTCCAACCCGCCCATGTTTCATAATTTACTCTTGCACGGCCCGACCTTCCTTTTTTTGTGGTGATCAGCACTACTCCTGCCGACGCTCTTGAACCATAAATAGCTGCCGCAGAAGCATCTTTTAAAACCTCAATACTTTCGATATCTGCAGGATTGATATCTCCAAGCAGGTTATTTGACGCTGTACCACCGGCATCACCTGAAAAAGAAGGCACTCCATCAATAACGATCAATGGTGAAGAGCTCAAAGAAATAGAATTGGTACCTCTAACCCTGATGATGGGAGGATTGCCCAGAACGCCATTTGGGATGGAGATGTTCACCCCGGCTGCCCGTCCGGACAAACCCTGGTCAAAACTTTGAAGTGGCTGGTCCTTCAGTTTATTACCGCCGATCTGCGCAATGTTGCCGGTAACATCACGTTTTCGCTGGGTTCCATATCCAACTACCACTACATTTTCCATTGTTCTTTCGGCTGACCGCATGGTAGCATTTACCTGTGCATCATTCCCTATGGATACTTCCTGCGAGGACATATCAGCATAGGAAAAAACCAGGATGCGACCGTTAGCCGGAACAACAAGTGTGTAAGTACCATCACTGTTTGTGACAGTACCTGCATTTGTACCCTTAACGATTACTGAAACATTTGGAAGCGGGCTGCCTTTATCGTCGGTAACCTTTCCGGTTACGGAACGTTGAGCCCAGGATAGCATGGTCATAAGCATAAGCGCCACGCCTAAGCATAGAAATTTTCTCATGTGCATTTGTTTTATAATTAATATAGGATCGAGACTATATTATGAAGGGTGGCGGATTAGAAATTACTGACTCACTTATCCCTGTACAATGCTGTTTAAATAACAGACAAACCGTTTATAAAATTAGCTGCATTAAATATAACATACAGAAATAAACCAGACAAGTTTTATAATCCCATTCAATTTAGGGATGAGGATATCCGGTTAAAAATTTCAGCTATGCTTTGCTGTTAGTTTTGGTTTTATACCTGTACAACCCAATGATCAATGCCGGCAAAAGAACAAGATTGGCAATAGTGGCTGTAACCAGTGTGAGAGAAGTTAACCATCCCAGTGCCTTTGTACCTCCGAAGCCACTGAAACAAAAAATCACAAAGCCTGCTATCAACACAATAGAAGTATAAATAATACTTACGCCGGTGGAATGTATGGTTTCCACTACCGACTCTTCGGGGTCAGTACCATTTTTAGACTGCTGTTTATAGTTGACCAGGAAACGAATGGTAATGTCGATGGCTATGCCAAGCGCCACACTGAATACAAGTACGGTCGATGGTTTGAGGGGCACACCAGCCCATCCCATTACTCCACCTGTTATGATCAACGGAATAATATTAGGGATGAGGGAACAAAAAAGGATTCTCCATGACCGGAACAGGTATAACATACAAAGTGTAATAAGTAAGAAAGCCCAGATAACGCTTTCTTTCAGACCATTGATAATAAAACTGGATCCTTCAAGAAAAGTAACACTGCTCCCCGTGAGTTTTACATCATATCTGGAAGTATCAAATAACTGGTTGGCCTTTTGTTGCACGCTGTCAAGAATAAATGGTAATCTGGCACTGCCAACATCTTTCATATTAACACTGATCCTGGCTTTTTGCTTATTACTGTCCATGAAGCTTGACACCAGTTTTGTAAATGAATTCTGTTCAGTACCTCCCGTTAAATAAGGTGCCAGCGCAGGAAGGTCGTAATCGCCCGGCATGATATAAAAGCTGCTGTCTCCTTCAAAGAAAGCCTGCTTCGCAAATTTCAATCCTTCGGTAATGCTTAAAGGCCGGCCTATATACGGACGCGAAGAAAGGAATTGGTTCAGGGAATCAATTTTTTTCAGGTTGCCCAGGTTCCTGCTCACACCATATTTCTTTCTTGTATCAACTATGATCTCCAAAGGCATCACCCCTTTAAAATGATTTTCAAAAAACTTCAGGTCTGTATAGATCTTATCTGTTTTTGGAAGATCATCCACTATGTAGCCTTCACTTTTCAATTTGGTTATCCCGGCAATGGAAGCCACCAGTATAACCGCAGTTGATATGAAAATAAGCTTCCTGTGGTGCAATGACCAGCGTTCAAGCCTGTCGAGCCAGCGTAATAAACCAGCATTTTCAAGGTATTTGGTATGTCTTGCTTTGGGAACAGGCAAGGCATTCAAAGCAACCGGGATCAACACCAGTGAAATGAAGAACAAGGCCATGATATTGATTCCGGCCACTGCACCAAATTCTTTAAGTATCTCGCTCTTTGTAAGTGAAAAGACCGCGAAACCAATGGCTGCCGCAATATTGCAGAAAAGCGTAACCACTCCCATTTTACTGATCATGTTTTCCAAAGCGGTTCTCTTATCACCGGTTTCCCTGTAAGCTGAATGATACTTATTAAGGAAATATATACAGTTGGGAATTCCGATCACAACCACCAGCGGTGGAATCAACGCAGTAAGTAAAGTAATCTTGTAACCAAATAAATTCATCACCCCCAGGCTCCAGATCACGCCTATAATAACAACGGAAAGAGAGATCAGCATGGCGCTGACCGACCGGAAGAAAATCAACAATATGACGGCTGATAACAAAACGGAACCAATCAGGAACCAGCGCATTTCTTTTTGAATGCGATCGGCCATCATGGTCCTTATCAGGGGCAGCCCGCTAAGGTGTGATTCCAGTTTATGTTTTTTACTGAAAGCATCAGATAGTTGTACAATATCATTTACAACGGCAAGTCTTTTAGGTGAGTTTAATATCTTACCATCTATCCTTATGCCCATGAGCCAGGCATTGGTTTGCGGATTGTAAAGAAGCCCTTTGTAAAACGGGAGGCTCAAAAATAAATTCCTGCTGCTGTCTATCATTTCCTGTGTAAGCACCGTATCAGGGAATATTTGTACCGCCTGCAGCTTCTCCGATCCGTTTACCCTTTCAAGGTTAACAGCAGATGGAACTGAAATTACATCCGACACCCCATTTGTAGTTTTCAATTGCCTGTACAAACTATAATAATCATTGAAAACTTCTCTGTTAAACATGCGGTCGGACTGAATGCCAATAACAAGCAGATTCCCGTCTTCACCAAACTGCTTTCTGAATTGCTGGTAATCGATGTATTTGGGATGGTCGGTGGGAATTGCCCTGGAAAATTCATAGCTCAACTGCACTTTACTGGCCTGCCAGCCTAAAAAAGCAGTAATACAAATTAAGACCGCCAGCCATAGATATCCATAACGTAAAATCAACCGGGCAAGAGTTCTCCACATGGGCTTGAATTTGCGCAAAGAAAAGAAATGATATAGAAAACTAAAAGGTTAAAAATAGAAAACGCCTTTCTCCTCCTTTCCTCTTTTAACCGCTTAGCTTTAAATCTCTTAGCTTTGAAAGGTGAGATACTGGCTTATATTTTTAATTTTTTCGTGCCTGAGAACCAGCGGCCAAACCAACTTTCCTCCGATAGGGGAATGGAGAGAACACCTGCCCTACCAGGGCACAATTGATGTTACAGCATCAGATAATAAAGTATATGCTGCCACACCTTATAGTCTTTTCAGCATTGAACTTTCAACAAAAGAAATTAACCGGATCAGCAAGGTGGCAGGCCTGAGTGAAACCGGGATCAGTGCCATTAAGTTTGATCCGGTTTCAAAAAAACTTTTCATTGCTTATACCAACAGTAATATAGACGTGCTTGATGAAAAAGGAATTCATAATATTCCAGAACTGGAAAGAGAGAACATCAGCGGCGATAAAAATATCTACCATATTTATACGGACAACCAACTTTGTTATTTATCAACCGGACTTGGTGTAATTGTGCTGGATAGTAAAAAATGGGAGATCAGGGATTCCTGGTTTATTGGCCAAAACGGTAGTTATGTAAAAACCAATGGCTTTGCTAAAAGCAATGATTTTTTTTATGCTGCTACAGATGAAGGATTAAAAAAGATAGCGGTCAGTAATAATAATCCTGCTGATTTCAACAACTGGCAAACCATTTCAGGCACCAGTGGTTTACCTGCCGGCCCTGCAAGGTCTGTTGTGCATTTCAATGGCAAAACCCTGATGTTGCATGCTGAAACAGTATATGAGGAAAGCGGAAATGGCTGGAATGTTTTTTTCAATAACGGCTGGCCGGTAGTTTCTATCAATGTTTCTGAAAACAAATTACTGATCTGCCAGCGGCAACCATCCGGCCAGAGCCAGGTTATTGTGATCCATACAAACGGATCTGTTCAAAACATCCAGCAACCGGAAGTGATCTCATTTCCGATGAAGGCCATCAGTGTCAATAATGAAATTTGGGTTGCAGATCAATTCGGAGGACTATCGCACTGGCAGAACAACAATTACGAAGTATATAAACTCAATTCACCTTTTGATATATCAACAGGGGGCATTTCAATCTTCAACAATACGGTATATGCCACTGCAGGTTCTGTAAATGAAGCCTGGAATTACCAGTACAACCGGAGTGGCATCTTCAAACTTTCCAATGGAACCTGGACAAATTATAATCAGTATAATTATCCCGTGCTGGATACGCTGATGGATTTTCTTACTGTTGCTGTTGATCCAAGGGATGAATCTTTATGGGCCGGTTCATTTGGCGGCGGGCTGTTGCATCTTACAAAGGATGGAAGCATTGAGATCTACAAACAAAATTCGCCCATTGGCGCCACTATTGGGGATCCTTCAAGTTACAGGGTTTCAGGACTTGCATTTGACAGGGATAATAATTTATGGATATCAAATTTTGGTTCTGCCCGGCCATTGCATGTACTCAAAAATGATGGAAGCTGGATGTCGTTTACCATACCATTCACTTTGAATATAAATGCAACTGCACAAATTCTGATTGATGATGCCAATCAGAAATGGATCGTTTCACCGCTGGGAAATGGACTGATCGTTTTTGACCATAACCAAACCATTGACGATCCCAATGATGATAAATGGAGAATGTACCGCCAGGGCGCAGGTGCCGGCAACCTGCCATCCAATGAAGTGCATTCCATTGCCACAGATAAATCTGGTTTTATCTGGATCGGCACCGGCGATGGTATTGCAGTAGTGCAATGTCCGCAGGATGCATTTATTTCAGGTTGCGAAGCTGTGTGGCCAGTGATAAAGGAAGGTGCTTTCGCCAATTATCTTTTTAAGGGACAGGAGGTAAGGAGCATTGCTGTTGATGGTGCAGACCGCAAATGGGTTGCCACATCAAGCGGAGCCTGGCTTATTGCGCCTGATGGAGATAAAGTGCTTGCTCATTTTACTGAAAATAATAGTCCCCTGCTGAGCAATGATGTAAAATCTATTGCTATCAATGGCAGCAGCGGCGAAGTTTTTTTTGTAACTGCAAAAGGCATTGTTTCATTCAGGGGAAGTGCCACAGAATCCTCAGAAACAAAAAATAATGTATTAGTTTTCCCGAATCCGGTGCCTCCTGACTATGCCGGCACTATCGGAATAAAAGGACTGCCGGAAAACAGCACGGTAAAGATCACTGAAACAAATGGCAGGCTTGTATATCAAACAAGATCTCTTGGCGGGCAGGCCATATGGAATGGCAGGACCTACAATGGATCAAAACCCTCAACGGGTGTTTATCTGGTAATTGCAGTTGATGATTCAAAAACGGAAAAAGTGGTAGCCAAAATTGTATTTGTATCGAGGTAATGGTTGAAATGCATTAAATGATTCATAAAACAAAAGGCATCATCCTGCGTTCGGTAAAATATGGAGAAACCAGTTTGGTGATCTCCATATTCACTGAATTAATGGGATTGCAGTCTTACCTGGTAAACGGTGTAAGATCCACATCATCAAAAGGTGCATCCAAAGCAGTTTTTTTTCAACCATCAGCCATACTTGACCTGGTAGCCTATCATAATGAATTTAAAAACCTGCAAAGACTTAAAGAATATAAATGGGCATATATATACCAGCACGTTCTCTCTGATGTAAAAAAAAATGCGGTTGCTTTATTCATGATCGAATTATTGACCAGGTGCCTGAAACAACCCGAACCCAACCCGGATCTTTTTTATTTTACTGAAGATGCGCTGCACCATCTTGACCGGGCAAATGATACCGTTACTGCTAATTTTCCTATGTTCTTTGCCCTGCAGCTTGCCGTTTTTTTTGGTTTCCGCATCAGTGATGAATTTTCTGAAACACACCCGTTCCTTGACCTGGCTGAAGGAAGCTTTGTGGATCAACAACCAAAGCATCCTCATTTCCTGCAGGACAGGGAAGCAGCAGCTGTATCGCATATTCTTAAAGTAATGAACCCGGAAGATCTTGCTGAGGTAATTTTGAACAGGGAAACAAGAAGAAAGATCATCCATGCGCTGGAAACCTATTATTCCCTGCAGATCCAGGATTTTGGCAATTTGAAAACATTGCCGGTGTTAAAAGAAATTTTAAACTGAAAGCATCCTTTGTGCAGTTAAATTTTCTTCATCGATCAGAACAACTCCCGGCCTTTTGCCTTTTTCAAAACTACCAAGCACCCGATCCATTTTTAAAGCGTTCGCTCCATTCCACGTGGCCCATTTCAACATTTCTTCCAATGGTACTGATTCAAAATTCTTTTTGATGGTTCTGATCTCACTCATAATATCCAATGAATGATTACTTGCAAGGCTGTCGGTTCCCAATACAATTTCACATTTGTTTTCCCGGAACAGATCTACAGGAGGAAGGGTTTTTTCAATGTACAGGTTGGCATTGGGACATAGACAAAAAAATGTTTGTGCCTTCACCAATTTCTTTGCACTGACCGACCTTACCAATTCAATATCGGCCTGGTTTGTAAAACAATTGTGAACCAGAATGATATTGGAAGCTTCATTCAGTCTTTCATAATAATTTTCAAGGCTTGACCTGTAGCCGGACCGGTGATGGCTGATTTCCAAATTCAGTAACCGGTACATGCGCGTAAGATCTCCGGTGGCATTTATAAAGAAATCATTTTCGCAGAAAGCCTCCTGGTTATGGATGGTTACAGTATTGGATTTAAAAAATGGCTGGAGTTGTTGCCACAGGTTATCTGAAACGGAATAAGGCGCATGAGGAACCACAGAAAGCAACGGGCCGCTGTCATTAAGCTCGCGTTTGAAGATACCACTGAGCTCTTTGGCTATTTGGATCCGCTTAGCCGCAACCGAAGGCAACCATCCACTCACTTCAATAAAATTGTAATAGTGGATCCTGTTCTTTTTTTTCTGAGCAATGGTATTTGTGTTATTACATATATCTCCAACGGCAACTATTCCATTTAAAAGCATTTCATCTTCTGCAAGGGAAATGGCGTTCAAAATCTCCTCTGCGGGGGCATTCCTGCCTTCCATGATCCGGAAAACAAAATCTACCAGGCCTGTTCCTTCCCCTATCTTTCCCTTCATATGACTTAGTTCCAGGTGGCAATGGCAGTTAACCAGTCCGGGAGCCAGGATACCATTGTAAGATTCCACATCACCCGCATCTTCAAAAGGAATGAGGTCTTCAATTATACCATTATCGTTTATTACCAGCACATGCCCGGGTAAATACCGCTGTCCATCAAAAATTTTCCCTGCCTTGATCTTTCTAAATCCCATACGCTTCTAAAATACACCGTTCTTAACGTTTGTATTGTGTAATTTTGCCAGCCAATTTTTACCATGCTTGATAAACTGGAAGCCATAAAAGCAAGATTTGATGACCTGGGTGTTTCTCTCACCAATCCCGCAATCATTGGTGACAATAGAAAATTCGGACAACTCTCCAAAGAATACAGGAGTCTTGAAAAGATCGTAAATGCCTATGCGGAGTATAAAAAATTATTAGACGACCTTGATTTCTTTAAAGAAGCGCTCCATGGTTCAGATGAAGAAATGCGCGACCTGGCCAAGGTAGAATTACCGGAAACAGAAGAAAAAAAAACCAGGCTTGAAAGCAGTATCCGGCAGATGCTGATACCTAAGGATCCGCAGGATGAAAAAAATGCGATTCTTGAAATACGTGCAGGCACGGGTGGTGATGAGGCCAGCCTGTTTGCAGGCGACCTGGTGCGGATGTATATGCGGTATTGTGAAAGAAGAGGCTGGAAAACAGCCCTGCTTAGTGAAAATGAAGGAACTGTTGGTGGTTACAAAGAAGTACAGATTGAAGTGATAGGAGACGATGTTTACGGCACTTTGAAATTTGAAAGCGGTGTACACCGGGTACAAAGGGTTCCGGACACCGAAGCAAGCGGAAGAGTACATACCAGCGCAGCAACTGTTGCAGTGATGCCTGAAGCGGAGGAGGTTGATTTTGAATTAAAGGAAAGCGATGTAAAAATGGAAACGGCAAGAAGTGGAGGTGCAGGCGGACAAAATGTAAATAAGGTAGAAACGAAAGTGCTGCTCACACATATTCCTACAGGTACCGTTGTTATTTGCCAGACAGAAAGAACCCAGCTGGCCAACAGGGAAAAGGCCATGCAAATGATGAGGACAAAACTTTACGAGGAACAGGTACGCAAGCAGGAGGAAGAAATTTCCAGACACAGGAAAAGCCTGGTAAGTACAGGCGACCGGAGCGCAAAGATCAGAACCTATAATTTTCCGCAGGGAAGGGTAACCGATCACAGGATAGGACTTACACTTTATAATTTACAACAAGTGCTCGATGGAGGAATTGAGGAACTTATTGATGCACTGCAGTTTGCAGAAAATGCAGAGAAGATGGCAAGACAGAATTAATTGTAGAATCTGAGGATTATTTTTCCCGGTACATCAACACTAACAGCCTACTGTAAACGAAACAAAATTTTACACAATCAAACAGCATAGCAGGCATGCAGAAAAATGCCCCACAGCATCTCTCTGGCATCATTTTTATTATTATTTATATAGCAGTTTGATAAAGTTATTTGTTTAGAAACCCTTATCAAA
>CAMPIQ010000108.1 GCA_946886475.1 uncultured Chitinophagales bacterium
TAGGAGTCCGTCTCGTGGGCTTCGGAGATGTGTATAAGAGACAGCTGTTTGTACATCCCGCTAATACTGTTAACCCTAATAAGATGCAGAACAAAGATTTCATATAATTATATTTAGATGATTATTCGTGAATGACAGAGGTGTCTTTCGCTGCAGTATCCTTTACAATTGTATTGTCTGCCGGAGGCCTGGTGCCCCTGGCGCTGTCATTGCAACCCATCAGTGCTGTAATGACCATCATCAATAAAATCAATTTCATTTATGCTTGTTTAAAGTTGAGATCATCATTTTTATTATATCCACTTCCTGTAATACCGCCCGGATCTTTATTGTTGCTTTGAATTTTTACACAACAGGTACGTGCTGTTCAATCGTTTCTGCATGGCATCCGGAGTTCAGGCTGCAACTATTTTGCCACGGTACCGGTTATGCTCATCCGTTAATTAACCTTAAAGAGTGAACAGCGGTAACCATTTCAATTTCCGAAGAAATTATCTTCCAAAAAATTATTTCAAATGAGATCCGGGATCTTTTTAGCATTTATGCTGTTTGCCTTTTCAACGGGTTGCTTAGCCCAGTCTGATTCTATTTCCAAAAACAAGTTTCACTGGGGTGGCGCCACATCTGATACTTCCGCCGGTTATGCCCAGGCTGTTCTTGTTGATCATGTATTGTACATTTCAGGCACGGTGGGCATGGGAACAACCATGGCTGAACAAATCAGATCAATCTACCAGGGAATTGAGCGTACGCTAAAAAATTATGGACTGAGCTTTCAGCATGTTGTAAAAGAAAATCTTTACACTACCGATATAGAAGCTGTGAAGCAACATAACAACATCCGGAAGCGTTTTTATAATGGAGATTATCCTGCCGCCACCTGGGTACAGATCAGCAGGCTCTACATGCCAACAGCGCTGGTGGAAGTTGAAATTATTGCCCATGTGGGAGGGAGGTAGGAGTTAAGAGTCGGGAGTGTGGAGGCGGAGTCAAAAGTCAAAAGCACAAGGAAGGGTCAAAAGTGCGGGCTAAGCTTATTGAAAGCCTTATTTAACGAATCATTCCCCATAATTGAGGCTTAATTTCTGTAGCTTCGCGCCTCAATTTTTTGATGAATGATCTCAGTAAATAATGTATCTCTTTCTTTTGGAAAAAGGGTTTTGTTCGATGAAGTGAATATCAACTTCACCAAGGGCAATTGCTATGGTGTGATTGGTGCTAACGGAGCGGGCAAATCCACATTTCTTAAAATACTTTCTGGTGAAATTGAGCCCAACAAGGGCTCTGTATCCATTTCTTCCGGTGAACGGATGGCGGTTCTGAAGCAAAACCAGTTTGAATTTGATGAGCATACGGTTCTGAATACCGTTTTGATGGGCCATAAGAAAATGTGGGATGTGATGCACAGGAAAGATGCCATTTATACTGATCCCGAAGCCACCGAAGATGATTACATGAAAGCCGGTGAACTTGAAGCCGAATTTGGAGAGATGGGTGGTTACACTGCTGAAAGTGATGCCGCAACGCTTTTGAGTGAATTGGGCGTTAAAGAAGAGTTTCATCAAAGTCTTATGAAGGACATTCCCTCCAATTTAAAGCTCCGTGTTTTACTGGCCCAGGCTTTATTTGGAAATCCCGATATCCTGCTGATGGATGAACCTACCAACGGTCTTGATATTGAAACCATAGGCTGGCTGGAGAATTTTCTTGCCGATTACGAAAACATTGTGCTGGTAGTATCTCACGACCGTCACTTCCTGGATGCCATCTGTACTCACGTTGCTGACGTAGACCGTTCCAAAATAAAAGTATTCACCGGGAACTATACATTCTGGTATGAATCATCTCAACTGATGGCGCGCCAGATAAATGATAAGAATAAAAAAACTGAAGATAAAAGACAGGCTTTGATAGATTTCATTGCCCGTTTCTCTGCCAATGCTTCAAAATCAAGGCAGGCTACTGCCCGTAAGAAGGCATTGGAAAAACTTACTATTGAAGAAATAGAACCATCCAACCGCCGGTATCCCGGAATTATTTTCCAGCCATTGCGTGAAGTTGGAAACCAGATCCTCAACGTTGAGAATCTTAGTTCTTCAGTTGAAGGAAGGCGATTATTTGAAAAGGTTAGCTTCACTGTTAATAAGGGCGATAAGATCGCTATACTCAGCAGAGACCCGCTTGCAGTTACCAATTTTTTTGAGATCATTAACGGCAACCTGGAAGCAGACAAGGGAAAATTCGAGTGGGGCACCACTATAACAAAGGCATATCTGCCGGTTGAGAACAGTGAATTCTTCCAGAACGGTCTTTCGCTCATGGAATGGCTACGCCAGTATGTGCCTCCGCATGTTACTGATGCTGATGAACCATTTCTCAGGGGCTTTCTTGGAAAGATGTTATTCAGCGGCGACGACATTCAAAAAAAGACAACTGTATTGAGCGGTGGAGAAAAAGTGCGCTGTATGCTTAGTCGCATGATGCTACAAAATCCTAATGTGATTGTATTGGACCAGCCAACCAACCACCTTGATCTTGAAAGTATTCAAAGCTTTAATGAAGGTTGCCAGACTTTCCCCGGAATTGTGCTGCTCACATCACATGACCATACTTTTATGCAGACGGTTGCCAACCGTGTAATTGAAATTACGCCAAAGGGTATCATTGACAGGTTAATGAGCTTTGATGAATACCTGGAAGATAAAAGAGTAAAAGAATTGAGAGAATCCATGTATGAAAAAAATGTATATGCTTAAATATATCAACAAGTAATATTAAAAATCCCACTCATGAGTGGGATTTTTTGTTCCGGAACCGGTGAATGACAATTCAGGAAAATTATGCCTGATGGTAAATCAATCGTTAATAAAACTGAATCTGATAAAGGAATTTAGATTTCAGGTATTTTATTTTTATATTGGCTGCAAAAGTTACATTATGAAAACTTCTTTCCTTCTCATTGCTATTTTATCTTCTTTTATTGCAACAGCACAGGCTCCAAAAACAAAAGCAGAAGCTGTAAAAATATTGCAACAATATATTCATTTAGGCAACAAACCCGATGATTTTGTCAGCATCAGTACAGTTGAATATCTGGCAGATAAAGAGGTATTGATTTATGAAAGAAAAGCTCCGAAAGCAAAGACAATAGACCGGATTGAGATCCCTTTAAAATCGGTACGGTTATCTTCGATCAAGAAAAGCAATACCATGATGTTTGAGCATAAGTATATGGATTTTGAATGTATTTCCGGAGACTGCTTTTTAACCGAAGTAATCAAGCGTAAAGGCAAAAAAAACGATGTTCAGTATAGTTATTCTTCCCATACACAAACACTAAGAATTCCAGAAAGCGTTGTAATGGACAATCCTGGTGCCATGCAAAAAATGCTGGAGGCCTTTAAAGTTCTGGTTAAACTTGCACAGGGCTCATGATAGGGTATTAATTTTTTAATGCAACATAATAATTGTTGAAAGCCATTCATTCAACTAACCAGCGGACATTCCATCTTTATCATTAACCCCAGGTACAACCGGACACCTCCCAAATAGGTGGTTCATTTGGTTTTATCCGGGGTTATTTCATGATGCTGAACAAATATGATTAATGATGGATCATGTACTTGTGAATCTGTAAAAAAGATGATGCGGAAGGTGGATGTTGAATCCACCGGATATAAAATTTGTTTGTCTTTGCTGTAATAGTAGAAATCATTCGGACTTTTTACCAGGACTCATCAGCCATCATCCTTTGATTTAGCCCTCCTCATCCGTAAAGTAAATTAATTGCCACCGGTGGTAAAAAAAAGCAAATCTTTGTTCTTCACGCCATGCAAAGCCTTCATCCATACAGCCTTTTTCATTTAGGTGACGCTGCGCTTACCATTGAATTCGGAAACGAGATAAATGAGGCGCTTAATAAGAAAGTATTACAGCTGTATAACACACTGAAACAAAACGCGCAGCCTTATATTCTTGACCTGGTTCCTGCTTATAGCTCGCTGGCTGTTTATTATGATGTAATGGCCCTGAAAAAAAATTTTCCAAAACAAAATGCTTTTGATTCCATGGCCGACCTGATTGAAGAACTGGCTGGAAATGCAACAAAAGAAAACAGGATGGCAGGTAAATTACTTGAAGTACCCGTTTGTTATTCGGAAAAGTTTTCATTGGATATGCAGCTACTATGCGATGAAAAAAAACTGGATCCACAGGAGGTCATCAAAATTCATACATCAATAACCTACCGGGTTTACATGTTGGGTTTCCTGCCGGGATTTTGTTACATGGGTTCTGTAGATGAAAGGATCAGGATGGACAGAAAGCAGGAGCCCAGGATGATGGTTCCGGCAGGGTCGGTTGGCATAGCCGGCGAACAAACCGGAATTTATCCACTGGAATCGCCCGGCGGCTGGCAGATCATTGGAAGAACACCGCTTATCATTTTTGAAAAAGATAATGAAGACCCAGCGCTTTTTGCAGCAGGCGACGAAGTAAAATTTTATTCAATCAGCGAAGATGAGTTTGAGAATTATCAGGGCGGGCGTATTTGATACCATCCAGGATACGGGACGGTTTGGTTTCCAGCATATCGGGGTAAATCCAGGTGGTGCGATGGACCGCTTCTCCCTGCAGCTGGCGAATGCCATATTGGGAAAAGACCTTGATGCTGCAGCTTTTGAATTTCATTTTCCTGCGCCCCAGATATTATTTGAAAAGGAAACGGTCATTTGTATTACCGGTGCTGATTTTTATCCCACCATTAATAACAAAGCCATTCCCTCTCACCATCCGGTAGTGGTTAGTGAACATTCCCTGCTGAAATTTGAAAAACTGCAGTCAGGTGCAAGAACATATATGTCTGTGCTTGGAGATCTGTCCATTGACAAATGGATGAAAAGCTATAGCACCAATGTAAAAGCAGGCTTCGGTGGATTCCAGGGAAGAACGCTATCGAGATATGATGGAGTAGGCTTTGCATTTACAAAAGGAATAAACAGGATCATTAAGGAAAAGGAATTCATGGTATTACCATGGAAGGCAAATGAGGTCGTGGAAAACCGGAATGAGATAGATTGTATTATCGGGAATGAATGGAATTGGCTTGACCAGGAAATGCAGGGTGAATTTCAGGATCACTGGTACCAGCTCACCAACGATGCAGACCGGATGGGATACCGCCTGGCCGGTCCAAAACTAATTCCCCGGATCAAAGAACAATTGGTTTCATCGCCGGCCAGCTTTGGCACCATCCAGTTGTTGCCTGCCGGACAACTCATCATATTGATGGCAGACCATCAAACCACCGGAGGATATCCCAAGATTGCGCACGTAATATCCGCCCACCTGCCTACACTGGCACAAAAGAAACCCAATGATGTGATGAAATTCAGGGTTACAAACCTTGATTCTGCTGAGGAAAAGATTCAAAGACAGCAGAAATATTTAAATGAGATACAAATTGCATGTAAATTCAGAATGCAAAACCTGTTGAATGCTGATATGTGACCTTAACTGTGATATGGGCGAAGGAATGGGAAATGAGTCATTGATCATGCCCTTCATAAGTTCCGCCAATATAGCCTGTGGCTTTCATGCCGGCAATGGAGACATCATCAGGAAGACCATTGACCTGGCCCTAAAGCATAATGTAAAGATAGGCGCACATCCTTCCTTCAGGGATAAGGAAAATTTCGGAAGAAAGGAAATGAAACTTCCCTTTGAAAAGCTCTATGCGATTATGCTGGAGCAGCTCATTAAGATCGATCTCATTGCAAAAGAAATGGGAGCAGTAATGCATCATGTAAAACCTCACGGTGCCTTATACAATATGGCCTCGAAAGATGAAGGACTCGCTAAGGCCATTGCTATTGCCATCAAGGATTTTAATGAAAACCTGGTTTTATATGGACTTAGCGGGAGTGTAATGATTGAAATGGCCCATTCTGCCGGACTAAAAACGGCCAATGAAGTTTTTGGTGACCGCACCTACCTGGATGACGGAAGTCTTACTCCAAGAACCATGCAAAACGCAATGATTGAAACAGAAGATCAAAGCATCCGCCAGGTATTGCAGATCATCAGAACCGGAACTGTTACCACCGTAAACGGGAACATCATACCCATGCATGCAGAAACCATTTGCATACATGGCGACAACCTCCGTGCTGTTTTCTTTGCAAGGAAAATTTATCAAACCTTACAAAAGGAAAACTTTGCCGGCCAGACTACCTAAGTTCAGCCTTTTTAGCGGCGCCACCATGGGGGCTGCTTTCCTTATGGCCAATTCATCTATTGGTCCGGGTTTCTTAACACAGACTTCTTTTTTTACCGAACAATTACTGACAAGTTTTGGCTTTGTAATTTTTGTATCCGTGCTGCTCGACATAGGAGCCCAGTTAAATACCTGGCGTGTACTTACCGTGAGCGAGTTAAGAGCCCAGGATCTGTCGAACCGGCTTTTACCCGGTCTTGGATATTTTCTTTCTGCGCTGGTGATCTTCGGTGGGTTTGCATTCAATATCGGCAATATTGCAGGGTGCGGCCTTGGTGTGAATGTGCTGACAGGAATGGGATTCAGAGAAGGTGCTGCTATCAGCTGCGGAATTGCCTTATTGTTATTCTGGTTAAAGGAAGTTGGTAAAATGCTTGACCTGGTTACACCGTTACTGGGCGTTTTAAAGATCACCCTTACATTGATCATAGCTTTTAGCGCTGATCCACCACTGCTTGAATCTATCCAGCATACTTTTATTCCTGAACAAATAAGTACTACGGCTATTGTAACCATTGTTGGTGGTACCGTTGGAGGATATATTACTTTTTCAGGAGCGCACCGGTTATTGGATGCGGGTATAAAGGGAAAAGAAAATATTTCAAAAGTTGATAAAAGTGCGATCAGCGGAATTCTTATTTCAACCCTGATGCGTTTTATTTTATTTCTGGCAGTTGTAGGTGTAGTAACCAGCGGGGTACAATTGGATGCCCACAATCCTGCGGCCACCGTATTTGGATCGGCAGCAGGTGAGATCGGGTTTAAAATTTTTGGTGTGGTCTTATGGAGTGCAGCCATTTCATCTGTATTAGGAGCTGCATATACTTCCGTATCGTTCTTCAAAACATTTCATCCTCTATTTATAAAGTATGAGCGTTTCTTTATTTCCCTGTTTATTATTCTTTCAACCCTGGTTTTCATTTTAATTGGAAGACCCAAACAATTGCTTCTTTTTGCCGGTGCGGTCAATGGATTGATCCTGCCCGTTGCACTGGCCATTATACTGATAGCAGCTACCAGAAAAAAACTGCTGAAAGGGTATGAACATCCCGTATGGATGCAACTGGCCGGATGGATGGTGGTGATAGCAATGGGGTGGATGGGGTCGGTTGCCGTTACTGAATTAATGGATGGCTTTTTCTGAGAGCGTTATTTCTGGCCCTTTTTTTTCTGTTATGATTCTAAAGTAATTTATGGATAAGGATAATAAAAACAGAAACACCGAAGAAAAGGCAGAGGATATTCAGCCGGTAAAACAGGAAGAAGCCAGGCAACGGTCAAGTGCTTTTAATGAACCAGCACCGGGAAATGAAAAAAGTACTTCTAATTCTGAGGAAGCAGATATGGAACAGGAAAGGAAGGAAGCAATGACCGAAAGGGATTAGGGTTTGTACACCATCCCACAACCGGTATAAACTTCGTTATTAAACCTTAGTTGCACCTTATTCCTGTATACATAATCGCTCATGCCATCACTGCAGAAAAAAGGCAGGATCGTAACACTGATATGATTGGAATCCCTGTTGGAAGAATATGCAAGGGTATCACCGGAATTTCTGGTTGAACCGATCCTGAACTTCATAGGTTCTTTCCAGCCGGCAAGCGCAAAGCTCAGTGAATCATTATTTCTTATTTCAATATTCCAGAAAGGTTCGTTGCCAATACCATAGAATATAATTCCTGTATTTGATTTAGCATTCCAGGTCTTATTTTCCATTATACCTTCCAGAGGGGTCATGGCATATCCTCCTTTGGTAGCAGGATTATAATAATGAAGAACCGGGCCATCCCATTTATACCTGGCTCTCACTATCTGGTCTTTGTATAACCAGATATATCCGTTTGACGGTGCCCATGTTCCTTCAGTCACTACCATGCTGTCCCGGGCTTTTTTGAGATAGCGTTCCTCCAGCCGGAATGTATTATCCGGATAAAAAGCAACCGTTTGTTCAATTTTACTATTCAATGTAAAACTGCCGCGATAGATGCCATGTGGTTTCCTTATTGCAGGGGTTATTGGCAGGGGCAATACAGGGATCTTCATTGCTGCGTTGGTATCGTGCGACTCAATAATCACAGGTTTTTCCATCTCTTCCATTTCTTCACGTATGGCTTTTTCCTCCGGTAGGGTGCAGCCTGCCAGCAGCGCCAGAATGGTTATATATATTACATTCCTGATCACACTGGTACAGATTAAAATCCCGTGCCGTTTTTTTTAAACGAAAGATCCCGCTGAATGCGGGATCTTTCTAAATAATATGGGGATTTATTTAGTCTAAAATCTTTACTCCTTTTGCAGCAAATTGAACATCCTTTTCAGCGCCCTTTATCTTTGCAATTTCTTCTTTGGATTTTCCTGCATCTTCCGCATAATGTTTACGCATGTCCTCAGACACTTCTTTTACAGTGGCATGTCCTTCTACCAAAACAGTTTTTCCAACTATATTTTCCGGCATCAGGAAGGCATGGTCTTTTGCCCTTACCATCATTGAAGTTCCGTCAGCTCTTTGCAGTTTGATCCAGCAGCCTTCTGCTTTGCAAACTTCAATGACCTTTCCTTTAACCTGTCCTTCAAACTTATCATTCACCAGTTTTGATTTTAAATCGTCGGCGCTGACAACATTTTTTTCTTCTGCTACAGTTCCGTAAACAACTCCTTTGGCTGCCTGGGTTTTTTCTTTTTCATGCATTTCCTGTGCGCCGGCAGCAATAGTAAACAGGACCAGGGCAGAGAACATTAGCTTTTTCATTGTTCAGGTATTTTTGTGAATTCAAATATAATGATCGTTAGGTTATGAGGTTGCCTCGATAGATGGCGTTACACGAAGTTTAGGAATGTATTGTGGAATGGCAAGGAGAAAAAACCTTTTTTCGCGGGGAAAATTCCCAAAAATAATTCCCAATTATTTTCGTAATTTATGCTAAAATTATTAGCTTCGCGGGCAGGAAATAAAAAATAGAGATGGGCAGATACCATAACTTAGGGCCATCTTTCTCCTAACTCATTCAACGAAAAAAATATGTCAAATTCAGAAAAATTAAAAGCACTGAAATTAACCATGGACAAGATCGATAAGGATTTTGGAAAGGGCAGTGTTATGATGATGAACGAACGTTCACAGGAACCAATGGATGTAGTTTCAACCGGTTCCATCGGTCTTGATGCCGCTTTGGGAATAGGTGGTCTGCCAAGGGGTCGGGTGATTGAGATTTACGGACCGGAAAGTTCAGGTAAAACCACTATTGCCACCCATGTGATAGCAGAAGCACAGAAAAAAGGTGGCATGTGTGCCATCATAGATGCGGAACATGCTTTTGATTCTTCATATGCACAAAAGCTGGGCGTTGATATTGATAACCTGCTGATCTCACAGCCGGATTATGGTGAGCAGGCATTGGAGATCGCCGACCGCCTGATTCTATCCGGAGCTCTTGATGTGGTGGTTATTGACTCGGTTGCAGCCCTGGTACCCAAAGGGGAACTGGAAGGTGAAATGGGTGATTCTAAAATGGGACTTCAGGCCAGGCTAATGTCGCAGGCACTTAGAAAACTGACAGCAACCATTTCTAAGACGAATACCATTTGCATTTTTATTAACCAGCTGCGCGAGAAGATCGGCGTAATGTTCGGCAATCCGGAAACTACAACCGGTGGTAACGCATTAAAGTTTTATGCTTCTGTCCGACTCGATATCCGCCGTATGGCTCAGATCAAGGACGGGGATGAAGCCATTGGCAACAGGGTTAAGGTAAAAGTGGTTAAGAATAAAGTGGCGCCGCCATTCAGAACGGCTGAATTTGATATTGTTTTTGGAGAAGGTATTTCCAAGATCGGCGAGATACTGGATATGGGAGTAGAAATGGGAATAGTACAAAAAAGCGGTAGCTGGTTCAGTTATAATGGCGATAAGCTTGGTCAGGGTCGCGAAGCTGTAAAAAGTTTACTACACGACAATACAGCACTGGCGGATGAACTGGAGACAAAGATCAGGGAGAAGATCAAAGAATTACAGACAAGCTGATAAGCATAATAAACAGATTCCCGCCCTTTAAGAGGCGGGAATTTTTTTAGTTACAGGTTTCACAGGTTAATAAGATTGCAGTAAGGTTGGGTTTTTACCTAATCATTAAGCCCTGGAAAAGGCAATGATAAAAATGGATGGATTGGATGTGGGTTGTAAAAGGGTGAAGGTTACGGACTGTGTACGGGATGATCAAAATTTCGCAGATAATTTAAGTCAGAGCCTGAAAAGTGAAGATTCACGTCCTGCTCCATAAATTAATTCATCAACGAAATTCCAATTATCCTTTATCGCAGATCAAGCAGGTAACAGATAAATTATCTTAACCTGTATTGTTATCGACCACGATCAGGGGTATTCAAAAGGATTGAATTCTTTTATAAAGGATTGGATAATACACGAGACTGATGCGCAAGGAACCATTATCTTGTGTCAAACATATTGCCACATATGTACTAGATTGATAATCATCAATTTATGAAGCTGGTGAAAAGGTTTTTTATCCGGGCATCCAGCCGGATTCATTAGTTTTTTATATTTCAGGCATTCTATTTTTGCATCATGCCATTTAAACTCGAATCTTCATATCAGCCTGCAGGAGATCAGCCATCGGCCATTGCCGAACTGACCGCAGGCATTATAAACGGGGACAAGCACCAGGTTTTATTAGGTGTAACCGGGTCGGGTAAAACTTTTACAGTTGCCAACATGATCAGGGATGTGCAACGGCCAACCCTGGTACTGACCCATAATAAAACCCTTGTTGCCCAGTTGTATGGTGAGTTCCGCCAGTTTTTTCCTGATAATGCGGTTGAATATTTTGTTTCTTATTATGATTATTACCAGCCGGAAGCCTACATGCCTACCACCGATACTTATATTGAAAAGGACCTGAATATAAACGAGGAGCTGGATAAACTCAGGCTGAGGGCAACAACATCTTTGTTGTCCGGTAGAAGAGATATTATAGTTGTGGCCAGTGTGAGTTGTATTTATGGCATGGGAAATCCAACGGATTATGAAAGTGGGATCGTAAGGATCTCAAAGGGAGATAATATTTCAAGACAGGGCTTCCTGCATGCGCTTGTGAATTCTTTATACAATCGCACTTCGATAGAATTTAACCGGGGCACGTTCAGGGTGAAAGGTGATACGGTAGATATTAACCTACCCTATGTGGATTATGGATACAGGGTTACATTTTTCGGGGATGAGATTGAAGAGATTGAAAGTATTGATGTGCAGAATGGAAAAAGAATTGGCAAGCTGAATGATGCAGCCATCTTTCCTGCAAATTTATACGTGGCGCCAAAAGACATTATCAATGATGTAATGTATGAGATACAGGATGAGATGAATGCCCAGGTGGATTATTTTAAAAGTATTGGAAAGTTTATTGAAGCGCAAAGAATAAAAGAACGGGTTGAGTATGATATTGAAATGATCAGGGAACTTGGTTTTTGTAATGGCATTGAAAACTATTCAAGATTTTTTGACAGGAGAGATCCAGGCACCAGGCCTTTTTGCCTGCTCGATTATTTTCCAAAAGATTTTATTTGTGTCATAGACGAGAGTCACCAGACCATTCCACAGGTAAGCGGGATGTACGGCGGTGACCGGAGCAGGAAGCTAACGCTTGTTGATTATGGCTTTCGCCTGCCATCGGCACTGGATAACCGTCCATTGAATTTTCATGAATTTTCCAGCCTGTTGAACCAGGTAGTTTATGTAAGTGCAACACCCGGAGATTACGAACTGGAACAAACCGGCGGCGTGGTGGTGGAACAGGTGGTAAGACCAACAGGATTACTGGAACCGCCCATTGAGGTTCGTCCAAGTGTTAACCAGATAGACGATCTCCTTGATGAAATTGATAAAAGGGTTAAGAAAGGAGACAGGGTATTGGTGACCACACTTACAAAGAGAATGGCCGAAGAAATGGATAAGTATCTGAAACGGATTGACATCAGGTCGAAATACATACACAGTGAAGTAGATACCCTTGAGCGTATAGAAATATTGCGCGACCTGCGTTTGGGTAAGATAGATGTATTGGTAGGCGTGAATTTACTTAGGGAAGGCCTTGACCTCCCTGAAGTTTCCCTTGTGGCTATTCTGGATGCCGATAAGGAAGGATTTCTCCGCAATGAAAGATCACTTACGCAAACCGCAGGACGGGCAGCAAGAAATGTTGACGGACTCGTAATTTTCTATGCTGATACAATGACGGAAAGTATGCAAAGGACCATTGATGAAACCAACAGAAGGCGGGAAAAACAGGTTGCATACAACATCATAAACAATATAACGCCAACGACTGTACGAAAATCAATTGCGCAGGTTATGGCACAGACTTCAGTGCTGGATATCAAGGGTTATGACCCCGACTCGCCTTATGCCGTGGATGAAATAATTACAAGAGCTGCCGAGGATGAACCGGAATACACCACCATTCCACAGCTGGAAAAAATAATATCCAGGACAAAAAAGGATATGGAGAAGGCAGCAAGGGATCTGGATTTTATGGAAGCTGCCCGATTGAGAGATGAGATGTTTTCCCTGCAGAAAAAACTGGAAAAAATGAAATAACTCGTAGATCTACG
>CAMPIQ010000109.1 GCA_946886475.1 uncultured Chitinophagales bacterium
CTCTTTCTCCGCTCTCTTCTTACAGTTCTTCTTCCCTCAACACAGCCAAAGGAGATCTGTTGACTACACCACGGCTATTTACCAGCCCGGTAAAAACGGTCAGCAAACAAACCAATACAAATACAATCAATAATTCCATCCAGGGAATGGTAAATGCTGTTTCAAATATATATTTCGCCAGCAACCAGCTAAGGGCTAATGACAGGATCATTCCCGTTGCAGCGGCAAGTGCGCCAAGAAAGAAATATTCAAGTGCTGTGATATAATAGATCTGTCTGCGGCTTGCGCCCATAGTTCTTAGTAAAACACTTTCCTGCATTCGCTGATACCTGCTGATCAGTACAGAGGCGATCAATACTACCAATCCCGTAATGATACTGAATGCAGCCATGAAGCGGATCACAAATCCAACCTTGTCGAGCAATTTGTCCAGTATGTTCAATATCAGCGTGAGATCTATCATGGATACATTGGGAAACCGCTGTACGATAAGCTGCTGATACCTGGCCGAGGTTTGTTTGTCAGGAATTCTGGTCATCAGTACCAAAAACTGAGGCGCTGTTTCAAGTACACCTGATGGAAACACAACCAGGAAGTTGGTTTGTATCCTGTTGAAATCAACCTTACGCAGACTTCCAACCAGGGCAGGCACAATGGAACCCTGCACATTGAATACCATGGTATCACCAATATCAATTCCATTTCTTTCTGCAAATCTTTCTTCTAATGAAATAAAAATATTGCCTGTTCGCTGATCCGGTTTCCCAACCCACCTTCCTTTAGTGATCTTTTCCGAATCAGTTAACGAATCCCGGAAGGTGACCCTGTATTCCCTGCTGAATACCCATTTTCGCATGGGAAGCGTGCTGTCTTTTTCAAGTGTTGCGGCAGTGATCTGGTTCACCTGTTCCAGCCGCATATTTACAATAGGCACAACTGCATGTACGGGTAATCCCTGCTGCATTGTCAGCGCAACCAGACTATCTTTTTGTGCAGGTTGAATGTCAAACAATACCGCATTGGATTGTCCGCTGCTGGCAGAAAGCGATATCCTGTTGAGCAGGATGGACTGAATATTAAAAAGGAGGCAAATGAATGTGGTGCCCAGGCCAATAGCAACAATGAGTATGACCGTTTGATTATTGGGCCGGAACAAATTGGCCAGTCCCTGTCTCCATAAATAACTCCAGGACTCAGGAAATAATTTTCTAACAGTCCACATCAGTGATCTTGCTATGAGAACCAGAATTAAAAATGAGGTCAGCACACCTGCGCTAAAGAACAAAGCCTGGTCCCATTCCTGTAGCTGGATAAAACTAAATACAAGAATAAAAAGAAGGATCAGAAGAAATACCAGCCATTTTGCAGGATCAAACAACCTCGGAGGTTGAAGCGATACCCTCAATGTATTTAATGGAGATACATTCCTTATTGATATTAATGGCAGCAACGCAAAAAGAAAAGAGATCACAATACCCAATAATATTCCCTGTACTATGGCAGGCCATGAAATACCACTACTCACCTGCAGCGGTAAAAAATCTTTGAGTACATAAGGCAGGAATTGCTGAACAAGGGTGCCTGCAGCAGCACCTGCAATTGAACCGATGCTTCCGATAACAACTATCTGGATAAGGTATATCAGGAATGCCTGCCATCCCTGTGCACCAAGGCATCTCAAAATGGCAACTGCGTTGATCTTTTCGCGAACATAAATATGGATGGCACTTGCCACCCCAATGCACCCAAGCAGCAATGCAATGAAACTAATGAGCGATAAAAATTGCATCAGGTCCGTAAGCGACCGGCTTACATCTTCTCTCTGGCTTTCAACCGTGTCATAATTGATGCCTTCTTTAATAAGTCGGGGCTCTATGCTTTCCACCAATGCATTTACATCAACAGCCTTGTCAAATTTGAAAAAGAATGTGTATCCGATCCTGCTTCCTTTTTGTTCCAGACCTGTTTGTTCAAGGTATTGTAAGGGTATGTAAACCAGAGGGGCCACCGAGGCAGCAATGCCTGTTTGTCCTGGCGCACTTATCAGGCTTCCTTCAATTACAAAATTCATTGTTCCTAACCGGATGGAATCTCCTGCCTTAGCATTGTATTGCAATAGTAAGGTCTGGTCTACAAGTGCAGACTTTTTATTGCGGAAAGATTGCGCTGCCGTAGAGGGTTCTGTTTCAAGAGAACCATAGTAAGGAAAGTCACCACTCAGTGCACGAACCTGAACCAGCCTGGTTCCACCGTTTTTTATAAAATAGATCATTGAGGTAAAGTCACGCTCTTCAGACCTCCTGTCACCAATTGAATCAACCAGCCTGCTGATGTCTTCACTTACTTTCCTGTTGCTTCTAAGTTCAAGGTCGGCACCAAGAAGGGTTGCAGCCTGGTCATCTATTTCCTTCCTCATGTTATCGCCCAAAGAATATATGGCTACCATGGCAGCAATGCCAAGTATGATGGAAGAAATGAATAGCACCAGCCGGGAGCGATTGCGTCTGCTATCACGCCAGGCCATTTTTAGTATCCAGTAAAAAGAAACTTTCATATTGATCCTGAATTAAATGGTCGGGATAATAAGACCGGCCATTCCGCACTTTATTTAATTAAGCCTTCCTCCTTTGAGTTTGATGATCCTGTCGGTTTTATTTGCCAGCTCCAGGTTATGTGTTACCATGATTAAAGTAGTGCCTGCCTTTTCATTCAGGTTAAAGATCAGGTCAACGATCTTTGCGCTGGTCTCGTCATCCAGATTTCCTGTTGGTTCGTCGGCAAAAAGGATCCGCGGATTATTTGAAAACGCACGTGCCAGTGATATTCTTTGTTGTTCTCCACCACTCAGCTGGGAAGGGTAGTGGTGGCCCCTGAGTGACAACCCTACTTTATCCAGCAATTCCAAAGCACGCTGCCTGATCTTTTTTTCTCCCCGGAGTTCCAGGGGCACCATAATATTTTCCAGTGCAGTGAGTGTTGGCAGCAATTGAAAATTCTGGAATATGAATCCAACATGTTCATTCCTCACCTTTGCCCTCTGGTCTTCGGTCAGATCATTCAGGCTGATGCCATTCAGTTCTATGGTGCCGGTAGATGACCTGTCAAGTCCGGCGGCGAGTCCAAGCAGTGTGGTCTTGCCACTACCTGAAGGACCCACTATGGCCAGGCTTGAGCCAGCATCAATGGAAAAGCTGATATGGTCCAGAACCGTTAATGTTTTTCCTGCGCTTTGGTAGGTTTTACTAACGTTATCCAATTTGAGTATGCTCATGAGAAGTACTGTTTCGTAGAATCAAATTCTAAATATAGGGCAAAGGAGGCTGGGGTTGGCAGGTAACCGGGGTAATAAGTAAATAAAATGATTTGAATGGCGCACTTACACTGAAGCAGCCACGCTTTCAGCAAACTGTTGCTGAAGTGAGGCATCAAGGAATTAAAAAATATTTGGTGCAACCAGATGGTTGCTTTAACTTGCAATCAAATGGTAGCATAAAATTTTAAAATGGAAACCAGGAGAGACATATTCCAGGCCATAGCCGACCCTACCCGAAGGGCCATCATTCTTTTGCTGGCCACAGGTGCGTTTACGCCCAATACCCTTGCCGGGCATTTCGACACCAGCCGGCAGGCGATATCAAAGCACATTCAGGTGCTGGCTGAATGCGGACTGGTGAAGCAGGAGCAAAGCGGCCGCGAGATCTATTATCACCTTAACAGTAAAAAGATGAAGGAGATAGAAAAATGGATTGAACAGTTTAAGCAATTGCTCGCCACCAGGTTTAACCAATTGGATGATGTTTTACATAACCTCAAAAAACAACGAAAATGAACAAAACCGTTTTATTCAACTTTACAGTTGACAAAGAAGCAAAAAAGATCAACGTTGAAAGATCCTTTGACGCGCCGGTTGATATTGTATGGGAGGCCTGGACGGTTCCGGCCATCACCGACCAGTGGTGGGCGCCTAAACCATGGCGTGCAGAAACCAGGTCGCAGGATTTCAGGGAAGGCGGCCGCTGGATCTATTGCATGGTTGGTCCGGAGGGTGAGCGACACTGGAGTTTGTTTGAATACAAAACCATCGATCCTCAAAAAAGTTTTTCAGGAGTGGATGCTTTCTGCGATGAGCATGAAGTGATCAGTCAGGAAATGCCATCAATGAACTGGAGCAACCGGTTTACTGGAAAAGGCGCGTCAACTGTTGTCAATATTGAAATAAGTTTCAACCAGTTAAGGGATCTTGAAAAGATCATTGAGATGGGATTCAAAGAAGGATTTACCATGGGACTGGAAAACCTGGATACTTACCTGAAGGAACATCACCAGCAGTAAATATTAATTGGATAATCCGCCCACGGCGGATTTTTTTTACCTCCGGCTAAAGCGCGGGTCATTCATTCTTTTCCTCTTTCTCTTCCAGTTGAATCTCTTCAACTACCATATTATTTGTAAATTCAAATCTTATGCGGGTATCCATCTTCAATCTTTTCTTTTATTTGTTTTTTATTATTCCTGGTATTGCTTTTTCACAACAATCTTTTTCTTCCAACCCCTTGTTTGGTGGCTGGTATGCAGATCCTGATGCAGTTGTAATTGGAAACCAACTCTGGATCTATCCTACTTTTTCCGCCCGGTATGACAGGCAGGTTTTCTTTGATGCTTTTTCAACAGATGATCTGGTACACTGGAAAAAACATCCCCGCATCCTGGATACATCCGCCATTAAATGGGCAAAAAGAGCCATGTGGGCTCCAGGTATTGTGCAAAAGGGTAAACAGTATTTCCTTTTCTTTTCCGCCAATGACATTCAGAGTGCGGCGCGGAAGAACAGCAATGGTAAACACCCGGATGCTGTGGATGATACGCTGGGTGGCATTGGAATAGCGGTATCAGATAATCCTGGCGGACCATTCAGGGATTACCTTGGTAAGCCGCTGATCAACCAGTATCATAACAATGCGCAGCCCATTGACCAGTCAGTATTTCAAGATAAAGATGGCCGGTACTATATTATATATGGGGGATGGGGAAGATGCAATATTGCAAAGTTGAATCATGATTTTACGGCGCTTGAACCTTTTCCAAATGGAAAACTCGTGCAGGAGATAACACCTGAAGGATATGTGGAAGGTCCGGTGATGTTTACAAAAAATGAAAAGTATTATTTAATGTGGTCGGAGGGAAACTGGACAGACAGCAGTTATAAAGTGGCATATGCCATTGCAGATGCAGTGACCGGTCCATTCATAAAAAAAACAACCATACTAAAGGCAGATAACGGTGTGGCCACTGGAGCCGGACATCATTCCATTTTTAATCTTCCTGATTCGGACGAATGGTATATTGTTTATCACCGCAGACCAATTCCAAACAGTGACCGCGATCACCGGGTAGTTTGTATGGATCGTTTATACTTTAACAAGGATGGAACGATCAGGGATGTAGTGATGACCAATAAGGGGGTAGAAAAGCGGAAATTGTAGAAGACAGAAGATGAAAGTGAAAGAGTAAGGTGGATCGATGTAATAGCAGAGACTAAAAATTGTTTTTACATTCATGTATTCTTTTATCACCGCAATCAATAAATAATTATGGTAAACATTATTCACCGCATTGGTATTGCATCTTCAGGCTTGCAGGTATATAAAGCTTTATCAACAATTGAGGGTCTTGCTAACTGGTGGACCGAAGAAGTGGAAGGGGATGAAAAGCTGGGAGGCAGAATCGTATTCACCTTTCGTACCAGTACCGGCGATGTAAAAGGAAAAATGACCATGGAAGTGCTGCAATTGGAACAGGGTAAAAATGTACAATGGCGCTGCGTTGAAGGGCCTGATGAATGGATTGATACCCTCATCACATTTGACTTGTCTGAACAGGATGGCCAGGTCATTGTAATATTCGGTCATAGAAACTGGCGCGATGAAGTTGAGTTTACTGCACATTGCAGTATGAAGTGGGCCGTATTCCTTTTAAGCCTGCGTGCATATGTTGAAACTGGAAAAGGTCAGCCCTCACCTCATGACCTTAAGATCGATAACTGGAATTAGTGCTTCGTTAGAAGCTGATGTTCAGGTAAATATATACACTATAACAGGCAACGCTGTATGCAGTTTGCTATTGGTTTTCATACCGTTGCTTCCTTTTATTCTTAATGATCCATTGCTTTGAACAGCGCTTAGGTTTGATTTGGCATCTAAGCGTAATTACTTACCATTTTTAATTTCAGTTGCAAATAGGTAAAAGCATGTTTAATTTTACTAATACATCCAACGGTCCTATAACAGCATTGTGATTTTGGAAGGGATGCCTTAATTCTAACCACCTCTATGCTTTCCAAAGCCTTTTTTAATCAACGTTTGCGGAAATTAAATTTTCGACATTTAAGTATCCGGAAACGGCTTCCCTTATTTATCTGCCTCCTGTTGTTAAGTGTGATCCTCGTGTTTGGAAGTATATCTTATCTGGGTGTAAAACAGGCAACATTAAAAGTTACCAGGGAAAGATTGCATTCCTTATCAAAACAATTGAGTGCCATGCTTTCCGATAACACTCAAAATCTGATCACCGCTACCTATGTAACTGCCAATAAACCTGCTATTATTCAATACCTTTCTACTGATGGAAAGGATTCAGTTGCAGAATTCGCAAAACTGGTTACTGTTTTACACAAGGATAGTTCTTATAAGCAGGCTGAATTGGTGAGGGTTGATGGATCAACCGTGTTCAGGATACCATCACAGATTCAGTTACCCGAAGCCCAATCCATTTTGAATTTAAGTTTCCCCAGAGATTCAGGCTATGTAGGTAATTTATATCATGTCAATAATGAGATCTATTATCCTGTAGTGGCTACAATAGCTAAGAATAAAATGATCCTTGGATATTTTGTAAGGTGGCGGAAAATGGCTTCCCGGGGGGTAGACCAGATTACAAAATTAATGGGCACCGATGCCAGATTTTTTGTTGGAAATGCAGATGGTTCATTTTGGACAGATCTAAGCAAGGCGGTGGATAGTCCACCTCTTGATAATAAAGATGACCTGATTGAGTTTAACCGGTCCGGTACCCGCACACTTGCATCAGTTGGAAAAATTTCAAATGGTGAGTGGATGGTGTCAGTTGAATTTCCCAGGGATGAAGTTCTGGAAGCAGCACACAATTTTTTGTATTGGCTTATCATAGCAGGTGTTTTGATCATAATACTCGGTATTATGGTTGCCTGGATTATAAGCCGCAACCTTACACGTCCATTAGTGAATCTTACTGAGGCAGCTACCCTTATCAGTAATGGAAATTATTCAAGATCAACAGAAATAGACCGCAGGGATGAACTGGGAAAACTGGCGCGTGCATTTAATGCCATGATAGCTCAGGTTGAAAGATCGCAACATCAATTAAAGAAAAAAGTCGCCAGCTATAAAATTCTTTTTGATGGAAATCCAATGCCCATGTGGATCCTTTCAAAAACCAGCCTTGATATCCTCGACGTAAATGATGCGGCAATTCGTGAATACGGATATTCAAGGAATGAGTTCTTAAAATTAAATGCCGTGGATCTCCGGCCGGTGGAGGATATAGCTAAATACTTAGATCATGTCAATTCTTTGTCACTGGAAAATAAAACCGGAATATGGCGGCATAAAAGAAAGGACGGGACCATAATGATGGTTGATGTGATGGCAGATAATATTAATTATGAGGGAGAACAGGCCAGGCTGGTTCTGGCCAATGATGTAACAGATAAACTAAAACTGGAAGCCGAATTGCTGAACCACAGGATCCAGCAACAGGAGATCATTACAGAAACTACTATCCTTGCTCAGGAAAAGGAAAGAGAAGAGCTGGGCAAGGAGCTTCATGATAATATCAATCAGATCCTGGCCTCTACAAAACTATATCTTGAACTTGCACGCAACGGATCTGAAGAGGTATTGTCAAAAGCGATCCTGAAAAGCTATGAGAATGTGAATCTGGCCATAGGCGAGATCCGCCATCTTTCCAAGAAACTTGTGCCACCCATGCTTGATGATATGCTGATCAATATCATAAAGGAAATGACGGAAGAGATTCAGGCCGTTACTAAAATAAATATCTCAGTGAACGCGGAGGAATTCAGTGAGAATTTTTTGAATGACAATATAAAATTAATGATCTATCGTATAGTGCAGGAACAGGTAAATAATATAATCAAGCATGCTAACGCATCTAAGGTTTCCATAACCCTTAGCAATGACGAGGTATCTGTTTCTTTATTGATAACAGATAATGGTGTTGGTTTTGATACTACACAGAAGTCAAAAGGAATTGGACTGAGAAATATTGATAACCGTGTTAAGTTCTATAATGGTAGCGCCACCATTTCGTCGCAAAAGGGCAGGGGTTGCACGCTCGAAATATATTTTCCTCTTCGAAACAAGTTCATGGAAATGCATGCTGCAGATTAGTTTGTCTGCCCCGCCTCTTAATATCCTGCTTTTTCTGAAGGGTTTGTTTTTACATGCTGATCTTTTGAGATTTTCTCCCGGGCAAATTACATATGAATAGTTCGGCGGATAACATTAAGTTAACCGGGTTGATGCTGATAACAAAAACCATTAGCGATCCTGGTCTTATGCCTGCATCTGTTTCCTGCCTTTGTTTTGCCTTTACATTGTACCGTGGAGCTTTGTCCTTTGCCTTCCTTTGAAACAGGAAGCTGATTTGGTACAGCCTGGGGTTGGCATATCCTGCATGGCTGCAATCCCAGTTTTGCCGCCTGTTCAACAGAGATCTTTTCTGAAACATTTTCTACCATCCTGCAACTGGCCAGGTGATATTTTTTCCCGGATGGTGTTTTGAATACATCCTGTGCATACGCATTCAGGCCGAATGCCTGAACCAATATAAAAATGAAAATAAATCTGCACATCTGTTGATCTGAATAAGCTGAAACTACAAAATATATTACGGTATACCCCCGAAAATTATCTATTGCCTTTAAGCAGCAGGGGATAAACTAAGCCTTTAACCCTGTAGTAAAGACAATGGAGTGAACCGCCTTCTTTCGTTTTAAAACACATATGGTCATCAGGGTGAATGATCAGTCTTTCTTTTTGAATCATGTCTTAGATCTTTCAGCCTCTTATTTCTAAGAATTCCTTTTGGAAAAAAATGTTTTGAGTTTATCCTCCTGAGTCAATTAGCTGACTAAACGGGACGTGATTATTAATTGCTGTATCCTCCGCCTTCAATAGCTGTGATTATAAAGGTCAGCATTCAATTAAAGGTTTTTTAATCATGCTTTTTTTGCTTTGGTTTCTACAATTGAGCAGGCATCCGGGTAAAAATTCTATTAGCAGTCTCAACAAAAATTTTTTTATGCGGGTAAAAGTAAAAATACTTATCCGGAATGCGTAGTAACACGGTATTATGATTATTAATTATATTATAACTTAGTAGTACGAACGAACTTCAATCCCCTCTGGATACCACCACAATTCAACCCCCTGGATCTGCTTTTTGCAAGCAAATGGATGTCTGAGCTATTCAATTCTGTTAACTACTGTTATACAATTCAATGACGAATGCTGAGATAATATATGAAAAAGAAATTCTTTTGCAGCTTTCGAATGGTTGTGAGGATGCTTTTGAAAAGATCTATTATCATTATAGCCCGGCATTGTATTGTAAACTGATGAAGGTGTTGAAATCAGAATCACTGGTGAAAGAACTGATGCAGGATATATTTCTGGTGATCTGGAAAAACCGGCAATCCATTGATGTCAGCAAATCATTCCGTTCCTATATATTCTGCATAGCGGAAAACAAGGCCTGTGATTATTTCCGCAAGTCTATAAGGGATCAGAAATTGCACGGACAGATAAAATCAAACTGTCAGCAATGTGAAGGTGTGGAATCGGAGATCATCAG
The DNA here is from genome assembly GCA_946886475.1 of uncultured Chitinophagales bacterium. The sequence goes on from CAMPIQ010000109.1 coordinate 9,913, forward strand.
AAAGGAAAATTCGCGAACACTTCACCAGGCTATTGATCTGCTTCCACCAAAAAGAAAACAGGTGTTCATGCTTTGCAAGGTGCAGGGCAAATCTTATGATGAAGTGAGTCATCAGCTTGGCATCTCCTCATCTACCATCAGCGATCATATTGTTAAGGCAAATAGTTTTTTAAAGCAGCATCTTTCCCGTATGGATCAATAGAACGCCTCTGACGGATTTAGTCTCCCTTCAATTTCTTCCTGATATCGCTGAAAATCCCATCCAGCGAAGGATTGCTTTCCTGTTGGATATTGTCTGGTGATTCCAGTTCTTTTCTGATCAATTCTTTCAGGATAGCCTCATTTTCTCCGGCACTAAAATAGGCTGCCAGCAAAGCTGTTTCAACAGAGGTAGACTGGTTATTAAGGTATTTATGAAAAATCTTTTCTATTTGCTTGCGTTTGTTCAACTGAATTCTGAATTTTCTGGAATATCTGTTATGCCGGTTTTGAAGAGGTCAAAATACAAATAAGATTTACATCTTCATAGAACACCCTTAAATGTAAGCGGTGAAATCATTAAATGCGGGTTACTTCCCGGCCGGATGCCCGGTGATAAAGGATATGGATCCGGCCCGGCCCTGATTACAACTGGTGCAAAACAAACCACACAAAATTCCATTTTCGCCCAAATGGTGATCCGGTGCAGAAAACGGATTTTATCCATCCCAAAGAATAAACCTATTACGAACGGTAGAAAGATTTACTCTGTTCTCTATTCCATTTAGCAGATTGCAGCATCCATTGTTGAAAGCCGGAAGATCCTGCCGTCAGTATGGTTGTTTATATTCAGCCTGTGCTTTTATATAATTGAATCGAAAGATTTTATGCAATACAACATAGCCGGTTACTTCAGTATTTCTGTCCCTTCAGAAAATGTTTTTAATTGAAAGCAGAGGAAAATCCTTTTCCGGACGTATTAGTTAACGAATGGATTTGCTTTTACCGGGCTAATGCTTATTGCTGCAGACTCCCTTTTTTGAATTGATATCTTACTCAAACTAAAATAATGATTGATAAGGCACTCGCTTTACTCCGGGATGAGCTTGACAATTATATTGACCTGTCAATTGGTTCAGCAGAGGTGGTGATCGATAATATTGGCCTGCTGGAAACATCCGGGTCTGATACGCTTACCAAGCGCATAGTGATAACGCTGGTTAACGTTGAAGAAGAAAGTACACTTAAAAATAATACGCCTCTTAGAAAAGGATATAACACCAGTGCCATTTATGAAAACCCGCCTGTATTCCTCAATTTATATGTATTGATCTCCTGTAATTATTCGGGTGATGATTATGTGCATGCACTGGAAAGGCTTTCTGCCATTGTAAAATTCTTCCAGTCAAGGAATTCCTTTTCATTCAGTTCCGTATCGGGTGGATTATTACCAGCAGAACCTGATCTGATTGACCTGAGATTTACCATGGAATTATATACCCTCACATTCGAACAGATCAATCATTTGTGGGGATCTCTGGGAGGAAGGCAAATTCCTTTTGTGATGTATAAACTCAGGCTGGTTGCACTTACCGACAGGTCAATAGTTCGTGAAATTCCATTAATAGAAGAAATAGATTCAACCTTATCACCAGTTAAATAAATGTCAGTCAACTATAAACCATTATGTGAAGTCAAATTACTGCATGAGTACTATCTCACTGCCAGGGATGGAACTACTGTTTTCGATCTGCCTGTTCAGGCAGACCGGCTCTCTTTTCTGAAAGAAAGATTCCGGTTCCGTTATCCTTCTATAAATGAGCACCTCGCTTTTGAACCGGCAACCGCAGTTGGATCGCTTTTTTCAAATTACAGGTTAAGGGTTATTGAGTCTTATTCGGGATTCAAATTATTTACATCCGTAACGGAAGAAATGCTTCCGGGTGGTATCAAGGCATACAAACCCTTGTTCTCCATTCCAGAAAACTTTCCCCTGCTGATACAGCTGAGAAATAAAAATTTTTTTCTTGATACGATTTCAAACAGCAGCTTTAAAAAGCCGCTTAGGTCAAAATATTATTTCACAAACAGGAACCTGGGCGCTCCCCGGATCTTTCCATCCCTCACCAGGTCACTTTCCCTCCGGGATGATACTTTACAATACGAGCAGGGTGAACTTGTATTTGATCCCGGCGATAACCAGACCAAGGCTTTCTTTACTGAGAAAGATGGAACCATCAACTGGATGGCGGTCAGTGGCTCGGGATATGCCGGTAATAATGACCTTTCATTGCTGCCTGCAAGGTTTCAATACCATTTTTCAAATGCCGATGAAGTAAATGAGGCCACATTTATTTTAAAGGATGCTGCCAATGCCGTTGTTTCAACCATCAACCGCAGTAGTGTAGAACTGCTGACCAAAGTGACGGTTGATTTTAGTTCCGTTGTGCCCAGGCTTTTGAACACAGATATTGCTGATACACCGGAACAATATATTCTTGAAGTAACATCAACAAACGGATACAGTAAAACACACCCGGTGACGTTTTGCAGTAATGACCTGTTCCCATTTGATAACTGGGGACTGGTGCACCTGCAAACACGTGTTGCAGATCCTGCTTTCAACCTGATAGATGATGAAGGCTTTTTAATTACCAGGAAAAATGCCGGGGGAAGCATTTTGCCTGCACCTGTTTTTGAGATCAGGATCAAAAGCCGGTTTGCCTTCTGGAGATATTTAAATAACAGGAATATAAAGATCCTTGATAATCCTGCCCTCCATCCTTTTCTCTCCTATGATGCTGCGAATGGAATTATGGAAACAAAAAAAATGATCAATGCCAGTTATACCCCTGTTGAATTAAATGAAATGGGCGCCACCCAGTACCTGCCAAATCCTGATCCTTCTAATCCGCTGACCACCGAGCTACAACGGGTTTACACAGATAT
>CAMPIQ010000110.1 GCA_946886475.1 uncultured Chitinophagales bacterium
TTCCCCATGTCTTCTTCCAGCAACAAAGTGTAAAGAAATAATAAATAAATAAATCTACTTACTTAATCGACCCAACTTTGAACTTTGATCTTTGATCTTTCAACTCCAAACACCTCACGCTCACCTCAGTCTGTCCATATCCTTAATAAGCTTCTCATCTTTCCAGATACCTCTTGCCGCCAGTATATAAAAAGCCAGGATGCCAAAATGAAAAAGGCACCAAAGTGCAATGCTTCCTTTAGTGAAATCGGTCATGGCAAGGAAATACATCACAAGGAGAATGACGGTAAGGAATATGCCCAGGTAACAAAGCTTAAGCTGAAGTTTGCGGTTGTCGAAAAGAAAAATATTTACAAAAGCAACGGCACCCGTAAGAACCGTAATGATGGTTAGCCAGATGGTGGTCTGTGCATTCAGGTCAACAGTGGCCGCCAGGTTTTCCACCATCGTTTCTCCTGTAAAAAAAGGGAACCTGAAAGTAACGGCAGCAAAAATGGCTGCAAGGAGCAACCAAAGTGTTTGTATACGTTGAATCATAATGTTGTTTTTATCAATAACCCCTGCATATCACCGGAATTTTATTGAAGGGTATGCAGGTAGTTTAACCTAATTCAGGGTACAAAGGAAATTGTTTCATGAATTCATGAACTTCTTTTGATACTTTATCAACAACTGAACTGTCGTCAATATGCATCAGCACCTTATCCATAAGTTCAACTACTATGGCCATATGTTCTTCTTTCATACCCCTGGTGGTTATGGCCGGCACGCCCACCCGGATACCTGAAGTTACAAATGGCGACTTATCATCGTAAGGAACTGCATTTTTATTGAGTGTAATATGAGCATTATCCAGGGTTTCCTGTGCTTTTTTTCCTGTAATATTTTTATTACGGAGGTCTATCAGCATGAGGTGGTTGTCTGTTCCGCCGCTGATAATATGATAGTCTTTAGAAACCAGTGCCTTTGCCATGGCTTGTGCATTGGCTTTCACCTGCCCTGCATAGTTGGTAAATTCATCACTGAGTATTTCACCAAAAGCAATGGCCTTTGATGCTATCACGTGTTCCAGCGGACCGCCCTGTGTTCCGGGGAAAACTGCCATATCCAGTAAATGACTCATCATCCTGATATTGCCTTTGGGATCTTTCAATCCAAATGGATTTTCAAAATCCCTGCCCATCATTATGATGCCACCCCGCGGGCCACGGAGTGTTTTATGCGTAGTGGATGTAACAAAATGACAATGTTCAAACGGATCGCTTAGTAAACCTTTTGCAATCAATCCGGCTGGATGCGCAATATCAGCCATTACCAAAGCACCGGTTTCATCTGCCACTTTACGGATCCTGGCATAATCCCAGTCGCGGCTGTAGGCAGACGCTCCACAAATGATCAGCCGGGGTTTTTCTTTTCTGGCCTGCTCTTCAAGTTGTTCATAGTTCACCAGCCCGGAATCTTTATGAACACCGTAAAAGAATGGCTGATACAATTTACCACTGAAGTTTACCGGGGAACCATGGGTTAGATGTCCGCCCATGCTAAGGTCAAGTCCAAGTATCTTATCACCGGCCTTGAGCATAGCCAGCATTACTGCCGCATTGGCCTGCGCACCGCTATGGGGCTGCACATTGGCGTAATCACATTTGAAGATCTGCTTCAACCGGTCTATGGCCAGTTGTTCTGTTTCATCAACAAATTCACACCCGCCATAATAACGCCTGCCCGGATATCCTTCTGCATATTTATTGGTCATAACGTTACCCATGGCCTGCATCACCTGCAGGGAAGTAAAGTTTTCAGAAGCGATCAATTCAATTCCCTTACGCTGGCGGTCCAGCTCTTTTTGAATGATGTTAAAAACCTGTGTATCTCTTTGCATAAGTATAATTTCACTATTCCTGTATGCGTTTCTAACAAAAATTATTTCAATAATTACGGAAGAAGGCACCAGGTGTTAAGGCTGTGCAAAAATAAGAGAGCATACATTAGCAAAGACATTTGATTTGTTTGGATTAAAAATCAGTAATTTCACCCGCTTTTTTTATTGAAATTCTGTTCATGATGGCAGCAGGAGTGGAAAGGGGTTACGAGCCGTCAAAACAATTATACATGAAAGCAATTATTCCGGTAGCAGGCGCAGGAACCAAACTCAGACCACATACTTACACACAACCGAAAGCATTGATCCCTCTTGCAGGCAAAACGGTTCTGAGTATTATAGTGGACCAGTTGAAAGATGCTGGTATCAATGAATTCATTTTTATTGTGGGATACCTTGGGGAAAAGATCCAGGATTATGTAAAGACCCTTTATCCGGGTATCAATGCCCATTTCGTGTACCAGAACGACAGGCAGGGTATTGGCCATGCCGTAAGGCTTACCCGGAGCATAGTTTCAGGGGATGAGGTAATGATTGTGCTGGGCGATACCATATGCGATTTTGATGTAAAGGAGGTGATCAACCATCCCACATCCATGATAGGGGTAAAGAAGGTGGATGATCCAAGAAACTTTGGCGTGGCTGAACTGAATACGGACAGCGAGATACACCACGTGGTGGAAAAACCACAGATCCCGAAGTCGAACCTGGCGCTTGTTGGAATTTATAAGATCAGGGAAACCGATATGTTGTTCCAGTGTCTTGAAACAAACATTAAGAGTGGCATAAAAACACACGGTGAATACAATATCACAGATGCTATTGATTGTATGATCAAAGCAGGAGCGAATTTCAAGGCATTCAAGGTTGACAGCTGGTTTGATTGCGGCAGAAGGGAAACCCTCCTTGAATCCAATGCCACTTTACTTAAGAAATTCGGTACGCGGACGGAGCCCTGTTCGGATTATGAGAACACCGTTTTGATTCAGCCGGTAAGTATAGGAAAGGGATGCATCGTTAAAAACTCCATCATTGGTCCCAATGTTACCATAGGTGATTCTACCAATGTAGATTCCTCCATCATCAAAGATTCCATCATAGGTGCTTATTCCAATCTTTATGATATTGTTCTTGATGATTCACTTATAGGAAGCGATACTACTATCAGGGGTGAAACGAGAACACTGAATATCGGGGATAATACAGATATCGTGCTGGGGTAAACCCCCTGTCCAACTGAAGGTGGAACTTAGGTGCTGTTTGTTTTTTGTTTTCATTGTTTCTGAATTCAATGTTCAGGTAGTTTCTTATTTTATTGCCGGTTAACTTTAATCTGGTAGCAATATTCAGCTATCACCTGAAGCTGGAACTTAGGTCATATTTACTTTTTGTTTTCATTCTTTCTTTAATTCTAGGTTTGAAAGCTATACTCAATACTTTCATATTAATATTGCTTTAATAAAAATCTATTTAATTAATGCATGACAGTACAAGCCATGATAACATTGATCTAAGCTCTCCCTTCAGGGGGACAGGAGGCATCCCCATAGTGCAGGCAGGTATGATCTGGGCAAGTGGATGGAAACTGGCCAGTGCAGTAAGCAATGCCGGGGCACTTGGAATGATAGGGGCCGGAAGTATGTATCCAGATGTACTCAGGGATCATATCAGGAAGTGCAAAGCAGCAACCGACAAGCCATTCGCGGTAAATGTGCCCCTGTTATATCCAGATATTGATAAACATATGGACATTATTATCGAAGAAGGCGTGAAGATCGTTTTTACATCAGCCGGAAATCCCAAAACCTGGACGCCCTTACTAAAACAAAATGGAATTCTGGTCGTTCATGTAATAAGCAGCAGCGTTTTTGCCCAAAAAGCCGAACAGGCAGGATGTGATGCGGTGGTTGCGGAAGGGTTTGAAGCTGGCGGACATAATGGAAGAGAAGAGACAACCACCCTGGTTTTGGTTCCTGCTGTGGTGAATGCGGTGCGAATTCCGGTAATTGCAGCGGGTGGCATTGCCACAGGCAGGCAAATGCTGGCGGCCATGGTGTTAGGTGCTTCAGGTGTTCAGGTGGGCACCAGGTTCGTGGCAAGCGAAGAAGCCTCCTCTCATATAAATTTCAAACAGGCGGTGATAAAAGCAGCGGAAGGAGACACCAGGTTGTCACTAAAGAAGCTAGCGCCGGTGCGACTTATGAAGAACAGGTTTTTTCAGCAGGTGCTGGAGGCTGAAATGAGAGGAGCAGGTGAGGAGGAACTGAAAGCATTGCTGGGAAGATCCAGGGCCAAAAAGGGGATGTTTGAAGGAGACCTGGATGAAGGTGAGCTTGAAATTGGTCAGGTGAGCGCCCTGGTGCGGGAGATTTTACCAGCAGGACAGATCGTGGAAAATATCTGGCAGGAATTCAAAGAAGGTCTTCGTAATCCAATTAAAAACTTTAATTTTAATATGTGAGTTGATTTGTGCAGCGATCACTATCTAATAACTGAGAAAATGAAATTCAAATTCCTGCTTTGTTCACTACTGTTTTCTGCCAGTGCTTTAGTAGCATCGGCCAATAGTGGAACCAATTCCGATCCCGGAGCCGGGGTTGATGAAGTAAAAGAAAAAAGCAAATCAGATATTGCCGGTGGCGTTATAAGTTCTGATACAAAGAAGCCGCTGATGAATGTGAATGTAACGGCTTACGCCAGTTCCAAAAAAGAGAAGTCTGTGATCACTGATAATAATGGTAATTATTCTTTTAATGACCTGAAACCTGGTACCTATAAATTGGTTTTTGAAAAGAATGGCTACAGAAAAGTTACCCGTGAGAAAGTGGTGATACGCGGCGATGAAGGTTGTCAGCTAAGCATAGAGATGCAGGAAGAGGAAGACTTTCAATTAATGCCGGGACAATTTTTTGATTAAATGTTTTTTATACTTCTTTGAATTGGGATGTGAATACCACATCCCAATTTTTTTTGTTATGCTTCAGAAGAGAGATACCGCCTATACAAAATGACTCCATGAATTTCTTTCCTTCAAAAAATTCCCATGCTTCATGAAAACTTTTTTTATGAAGGTCTCTTGTAGCAATGGTAATATGCGGATGGAATGGTCTGGTATCAATGGTTAATCCATATTCATTTTTATAACTGAAGTAATCGTCAACCTTTTTTTTGATCTCGTCAAGCCTGCCGCTTTTTTCGATCGCAATAAAAATGGTGCGTGGTTTGAATGCCGAATAATTATGGGTGCGCAGATTAATGGAGGCCAGTTCCATACTGATGTGGCTTATCTCATTCATTAATTTCACTTCCAGGTCTTCGTTCATCCAGAATGGAGGAATGAGTGTTATATGTGCAGGTGATTTCAAACCTACCACACAGCCATATTTTTCCTGCATCATATGCTTATAAGAAAGTACCAGCTTGTTGACCTCTGCAGGTAATACGATCGCAATAAAGTACATGCTGGCCATAATGTGTATAAAGCTAAGAGGTTAAAAGAGGGAAAAGAGGTTAAAGGAGTATACCAGCCTCTTTCCTCTTTCTTACTCTTTTGCTCTTAGCCAATGCTCAGGGTATAATTCATAAGCTAAGAGGTTAAAAGAGAGAAAAGAGGTTAAAGGAGTATAACAGCTTTTTCCTCTTTTAACCTTTTTTCTCTATTTTAACCTCTTTTCTTTCTTTTAACCTCTTTTCTCTCTTTTAACCTCTTTCCTCTCTTTTAACCTCTTTCTTACTCTTTTCCTCTTGGATTTAATCCATATCGATATTAAAATCATCCTTGTCTTTTTTGATGGTGAATTCCCTGCGGTCCTTCAGAAACTCTTTATACCGGTTCAATACTTCAGCCGGTTGTTTTTTGCCATTGATGGTCAATTCACCATTTTTGTATTCTATGATATAAGTATCATCCTTATTGATCAATCCGTCTTTTTCCAGCGATCCAAGGAAGGCTTTGTATTCCAGTAAATCTTTTTTTGCTTTTTCCATGCTTTCCCTTGCACCCTGCATAGACTGTTCAATCTTTGGTCCGATAGTCTTTAGTTCTTCTTCTATTTTTTTAAGATCAACTTCTTTTACCCTTTCCATTTCTGCCTTAATCTTTTCAAAATCAACGTTGGCTAAGGATGCATCAATCTGTGCCTGGATCTTTTCAGCGTTTACCTGTTCCATTGCCTTTGATATTTCCTCTTTGATCTTCTCACTGTCAAAATCCTTCATTGACTCCTGCATTTCTTTTTTCATTTTCTCAAAGTCCACTTGCGACATGGATCTTTTTATTTCAGCCTGAATCTTTGCGGCATCCATTTCTTTCATGGCATTTTCAATTTCTGCTCTGATCTTCCCTGCATCAAAATCTTTCAACGATTCTTTCATTTCCTTTTCCCATGCTTTTTCACTCAGGGTGGTTTCCAGTTCCGCTCTGGCTCTTTCCAGTTCTGCAAGGGCATCATCGATATCCTTTATCTTCCTTTGAGGTGTAGTGTCGGTGAAAGTTTGTTTTGTTTTGCCTGGACTGCCCTGCCATGCGGCTGCTGTTATTACCAGCGCGCATACCCCCAGGGCGAGCGGTAGTTGCCTGAGCCAGAAATTCCTTTTCATAAACGTGGTTTTTTAATGACGAAATAATTCGTACCAAATGTACGATTGTTTTCGTAAAAGGAATACAGGGGATGGATTTTTTTATTTTTTTAACAGGAATGCCATCAGCTAACAGCCAATGGCCACTGGCTTCTCAACCCTTCCTAAACGCCCACTTCAACATTTCCTTCCAGCTTGCTTTCTTTCCATACATTAAAATTCCGGTGCGGTAGATCTTGCCAGCGAACCAGGTGGTAAAAATAAATCCTGCTACAAGTAATACCATGGACAAGCCCAGTTCCCACCAGGGAACAGTTCCGGGTACGCCAAATGGTATCCTTCCCATCATGATAATAGGAGAGCTAAATGGAATGATGCTCCCCCAGAAGGCAATGTCACCGGTTGGATCAGCCATGGCAGCCGTCATTAACAGAATGGAAAAAATTACCAGCATGGTTACCGGAAACGACAATGACTGGGCTTCACGCATATCTTCATTCACTGCACTTCCAATGGCTGCATACAATGAGGAATAAAAAAAGAAGCCACCCAGTAAATAAAATGCAAAGCAGAATATGATTAGAGGGATGTTGATGCTGGAAAAAACATGTTGCACCTCACCAACCACACCCGACATCATATCGGCCGATCCGGAAGCGGAGGTAATATTATAAATGATAAAAATGAACAGGATCCATAAAAAGAACTGGGTTAAGGCCACCATGCTGATGCCCACTATCTTTCCAAGCATCAATTGAAATGGCCTGATAGATGAAACCATTACTTCTGCTATGCGGTTGGTTTTCTCCTCCATTACACCCATCATTACCTGGCTGCCATAGATCAGGAGAATGAAATAAATCAGGAAGCCGCAGAGATATCCAATGGTGCTGGCAATCTGCGCATTTGAATTTTTATCTTTTTCATTCACAGCACGCACCGTGATCCTGCTGTTATCCATAATGGCCCGCTGGTTGGGATCGATCCCAAGTTTTTGAGATTTAATCTGCGTCCAGATGGAATTCAGTTTATTCTGTACCTGCATTACAGATGCCATGCCATGGGTTTTGTCGGCTTTAAGCTCCACTCCGTTCAATCCGTTTTCCCAGTTGCCTGCAGGCACTACCATGTAACCATCGTAACCCATTTCGGAATAATTTTTTATCACGCTGTCCGGATTGGTTGAAATGTATTCAAGCAGGGATGAACTATCAGTCAGGTTGGCCTCATTGATCAGCGCTTTATTAAAATAACCGGATGAATCAATCACGGCTACTTTCAGACTCTTATTTCCTTTTGCTGCAAAATATCCCGCACCAAATATCAAAGCCACGTAAAGCAATGGGAACAATATGGTGGAAATGATGAATGTTTTTTTTCTTACCCGCGTCAGGTATTCGCGTTTTATTACAAGCCAGGTCTTATTCATAATTTTTTTTTAAGCAGTTATGGTTTGAAATTGTCTTGACGCCGGTGTACCTTCTACCAGCTCTATGAAAATATCATTCAGCGATGGCAGTATCTCATTAAAGGAATGCACGTTGGCATTGGCCTGTAAAAAATACTGCAGGATCTGATTGGGCGTATAGCCTTCATTGATCTTTACGATCAGGGAATAGTCGTCGTTTTGTTTTACGATCTGGAAAGCATCATTATTGGTGGTAGGAGGCATGTTATCAAAACCAATACGGTATAGGTTATGCTTGAATTGCTGTTTCACTCCTTTTACCGTACCGTCAAGGATCTTTTGCCCTTTGTTCATCAGTACAATGTGGTCGCAGATCTCTTCTACCTGCTCCATCCTGTGTGTACTGAAAATTACCGTAGCGCCATTGCGGGCCAGGGCAAATATTTCATCCTTTATTACATTGCTGTTCACAGGATCCAGTCCGCTGAATGGTTCATCAAGTATGATCAGGCTTGGGTTGTGTAATACCGTTGTTACAAACTGAAGTTTTTGCGACATGCCTTTTGAAAGGTCTTCCACTTTTTTATTCCACCAGCTATCCATATCCAGCTTTTCAAACCATTGTCTGATCATCTTGGTGGCGGTGGAGTTATCAAGGCCTTTTAACTGTGCCAGATAAAGTGCCTGTTCGCCTATTTTCATTTTTTTATACAATCCTCTCTCCTCAGGCATGTATCCTATCTTTTCAACATCTTTCAGGGCTTCAAACTTTCTTCCTTCAAAAAGTATTTGTCCTTCGTCAGGGAAAAAGATCCCTGTAATCATCCGCAGTAAAGTGGTTTTACCTGCACCATTCGGTCCTAATAATCCAAATATGTTTCCCTTCTCTACCGAAAAGCTGACATCATCGACCGCTTTCTGGGTTGCATAATATTTTTTAAGATGCTGTAACTCTAAAAGTGCCATGCAGATTGATTTTAGTGATTAAAAATAAGCTCTTATCATTGGTTGATAAGAAATTCTGACCAATGCGGGTTTTAAGGATATGAAGCCTGTATTTTAGGTATACGAGTTGAAAACAGATGCTGCGATTCATGTTTTCTCAAGGCAGAAATAATCATTTGCGGATTGTTCTTCCCTTCTATTACTGGTCTTCCATCCCGCTTCTTTCCTCATTTATTTTGTACGGCTATCATATCAGCCACTCTTTCTCCATCCATGGCAGCACTTACAATGCCACCGGCATAGCCTGCGCCTTCACCACATGGATACAAATTTTTTAGCTGCGGATGCGTGAGGTCATCCTTATCTCTGGGTATCCGCACGGGAGAAGATGTTCTTGATTCAGTGGCCACCACCACCGCTTCATTGGTAAGGTAACCTTTCATCTTTTTATCGAATTCCTTAAATGCCTGCATCAGGGAACGGTGGATGAAAGAAGGTAATACCCCTGAAAGGCCGGCAGATTGAATGCCTGGCAGATAGCTGCAGGCGGGAAGGGAAGAGGAAACCTTATTATTTGTAAAATCAACAAGTCTTTGAGCCGGCGCCACCAGCTTTCCACCGCCTTCTTTGAATGCTTTTTGCTCAACAGACCTTTGCATGTACATGGCAGCCAGCGCACCATGTTTTGCAAATGAAGCCCAGTTCTTTTCTTCAACCGTTACAACTATTCCGCTGTTGGCAAAAGGATTGTTTCTTTTAGATGGCGACCATCCATTCACCACCACTTCATTTTCATTGGTGGCAGCAGGAGCTATGATACCACCGGGACACATGCAAAAAGAAAAAACGCCTTTGCCTTCTACCTGTTGCACCAGACTATAAGAGGCAGGGGGGAGGTATTGGCCACGGGAAGGACAATGGTATTGTATGGAATCGATCAGCTGTTGCGGATGTTCAACTCTTACACCCAGCGCAAAAGGTTTTGCTTCAATCAACAGGTTTTTATGGTGCATTAATTCAAATATATCTCTTGCAGAATGGCCGGTAGCCAGTATCACTGCTTCCGAACGGATCTTTTCGCCATCAGCTGTTATCACCTAGCTGATGTTGTTCTTTATGGTATCAAAGTCTGAAAGTTTTTTTTCAAATAATACCCTTCCTCCGCATTCAATTATCTTATCCCTCATGGCTGTGATGATGTGCGGTAGTTTGTTGGTGCCGATATGAGGATGGGCATCGGAAAGAATGCTGCGGTCTGCACCAAAATGAACCAGGGTACTCAATATGCTGTTCACATCACCTCTTTTGGTACTGCGGGTATACAATTTACCATCACTATAAGTACCTGCGCCACCTTCGCCAAAACAATAATTGCTTTCAGCATTCATGCGGCCTTCTTTATTAATGGCGGCCAGGTCTCTTCTTCTGGACCTTACATCTTTTCCTCTTTCCAGGATGATGGGTTGAATGCCATGGCGAATGAGGCGGAGCGCAGCAAAGAGTCCAGCTGGACCAGCTCCGATCACGATCACTTTTTTTGAAGCATGATGCACATCCTGTAATGATAAGGGGAGGAGGGCGGTTTCCTGCCAGGGTTCATCAATAAAAACATTTAAGGTAAGCTGAAACCACACCTGGCGGCCACGTGCATCAATAGATTGCTTTACTATATTATATCCTGTAATGCTGGAAAGGTCAACAGCACAGGAAGAAGCGATCATCTGTTTGACGGTTAATGGATCAGCAGCCTCTGAAGGCAATAGTTTGATGATAAGTTTTTTTTGCATGTGAGGTCATGCAAAATTGCATTAAAAAGCGTCATGCCACAGCATAACGCTTTTTGAAGAAGCAATCATTAACACCCTGCGTCGAAAGGTGGCTTAAAAGTAATCATCCTGGGTAGGAAAAGAAATAATTGGAAAAATATTTTTGAAGATTAGGCTGCTAAAAGAATAGCTTAAAAAAATCCAGCTTCTTAATACAAATGCCAGATAAATTCAGTAGGTTGGGGTAAATAAATCGCTTTGATTCAGGCTAATGAAAATTCTCTTTAATAAAAATTTTTTATTCAGTTCCTTTTTTAGATATTCGCCTTCCTGTCCCAAAAAAATTTATTTATACACATCCTGTGAAAATCATTCCATTAATAAAATTCTTAACTCAATATAAAAACTGCTTTATCGAACATGGAGAAGAATGCCGATCTCATTTGGGCCAATTGTTTATCTATCATAAAGGACATTGTAGAGTGGCAGCATTTCAAAACATGGTTTGAACCAATAAAGCCGGTTTCAGTTAAGGGAAATGTTTTGATCATTCAGGTGCCAAGTCAGTTTTTCTTTGAGTATCTTGAAGAACATTATGTGAATCTGCTGGCTAAGACACTGAAAAGAGAATTAGGAAAGGAAGCGAGGCTGGAATATCGCATCATGGTTGACGGAGGTAACAATTACAATAAACCTGTAACCGTTGATATGTCGGGGCAGGCTTATAAATCATTTACGAACAACGAAATGGATTTTCCTTTGATCATCAACACACCTGTTAAAAATCCTTTTGTTATACCGGGGTTGAAGAAAATGCACATCGACCCCCAGTTGAATCCTAATTATACAGTTGAGACCTATGTTGAGGGCGACAGCAACCGGGTTGCCCGCAGGGCCGGGAAAACCGTTGCAGAGAAACCCGGTGCCAATTCTTTCAATCCGCTAGTTATATATGGAGGTGTTGGATTGGGAAAGACCCACCTGGCACAGGCCATTGGTAACGAAGTAAAGAGATTACATCCCAACAAAGTGGTTCTTTATGTGAGTTCCGAAAAATTCATCAACCAGTTTGTAGACCACAGTCGAAATAATGCCATCAATGATTTTATTCATTTTTATCAGTTGATAGATGTGTTGATCATAGATGACGTGCAATTCTTTAACCGGGCGGAGAAATCGCAGGATGCCTTCTTTGCCATCTTCAATCACCTTCATCAGTCCGGCAAGCAGCTGGTATTGACCTCCGATAAATCGCCCAAGGACCTTGAAGGCGTACAGGAAAGATTGTTGAGCCGTTTCCGCTGGGGGCTGAGTGCTGATATACAGATGCCCGATTATGATACCCGCATTGAGATCCTGGAAAAGAAGATGAAGAATGATGGACTGGAGATGCCAAAGGAAGTAGTGAAGTATATCGCTTATAATATCAACACCAATATACGCGAACTGGAAGGCGCATTGATCTCTTTATTGGCACAATCTTCGCTCAACCGCAGGGATATAGATTTAGACCTAGCCAAGAAAGTGTTGAGAAATTTTGTAAAGACATCAAGTAAAGAGATCACCATCGATACCATTCAAAAGATGGTATGCGAATATTTTGATGTGCCTTATGATAAGCTTCTTCAGAAAACGAGGAAGCGGGAAATAGTACAGGCACGCCAGATCACGATGTATTTAGCAAAAGCATTCACAAAAAACTCGCTCAAAACCATTGGTGAGCATTTCGGTGGAAGAGACCATACTACCGTAATTCATTCCTGCCAAACGGTAAAAGATCTCATGGATACCGACGGATCCTTCCGCGACAGCGTCATGGAATTGCAGCAGAAGGTGCAGTTGGCGGCGATGTGAGGAAAGGCAAGAGTCAGAAGTCAGGAGTCAAAGTCAAAAGTCAAGAGTCAAAAGTCAGGAGTCAGAAGTCAAGAGTCAAAAGTCAAAAAGCTTGCCCCTGGAACAGGAATGCGACTTCTTTTTTACTTTTTACTTTTG
>CAMPIQ010000111.1 GCA_946886475.1 uncultured Chitinophagales bacterium
CTACTACTGTAGTTGAGCTTTTAGAAAAATTACCGTTTAAATTGTCTGCCAACATTGCATTTACCTTATTGATATCATTCGAACTAGCATTTTTTGTAATTGTTTGACTGTTATCCTTTGATGCAGCTTTTTTTGTAGCATCGTCTATCATAGACCTTGCTGAAGTAACACTAGTCGATGAACTGACTATTTGAGTATTAGTTGGAATATCTCTTCCACTAACATTGACAGGTTTTTTGGGATCATCATTAACCGGACTGGCCTCCATCCCATCCGGGTCAACAAACCTCAGCGGATTATTAAAGGCATAATTATAAGGACTCCACCTTCTCATCTTTTCAGCCAGAGGATCTATGGAATGCCACCTTCCTATCTGGTTATCGTACATCCTGGCTCCATAATCAAGCCATTCCAGCCCACTGCCGTCTGCAAACTCCTGCCTTTGCTCTTCCTTTCCATTGTATTTTAATTTATTGGCAGGACTTCCAAACTCCAGGGCTTTTGTACTGATACCTGCCATCACTAAACCAAAAGGATAATAGTGTGTTTCTTCCAGTATGGGCCCGCGAATATGGGTCACCTGCAAATTATCAAAGTACACATCTACATTTGGTGTTTCATTACTAACATAAATATAGAGATACCCGTTCCTGCTTACCGGCAAACCATTGAACTGGTGCACCCTGAATTGCTGGTCACTTCCCACCTGGTCAAATCCGCTGGAGGACTGAACGAATTTGAACTGCTCATCAAACAGGATCCAGTTAAGAAATGCCTTTGGTCTTGCGTTTACAAAATTCGATTGTGTATTGATAAATGTTTGCGCGGGAGATCTTAATATGTCTCCTGAAAATAATTCCGTGACGGTGGCTTTTGATCCGGCAACCGTTCCTATACTTCCGGTTAAAGCATTCACCAGCTCCACCAATGGATTCACAGGTGTGCCGGGGCTGGCTCCATTCAATTTATACCAGCTGCTTACCCTTACATTAAACTGATCGCCAGCCATTACTTTCAACACAATGGCAGGACCTATCTTATTTCCGTTACCATTTGTTCTTGCCAGTTTATCGTTTGGACTGGTATAAGCATCCGTGGGGTATCCGGATGGCCGGCCTGACCTGGTTATGGAAAGATTATAATAAAATGAGTCTTCCCTGGAACTTGAGGAAAGCTCCATGGATGCAGCCGGATAAGCATCCTGCTTTTGCTCTTCAGTCAGCACCATTCTTACATTACCCAGATGATCTTTAAGGAAATAATCGAAAACAAATGCACTGATCTGGCTTGAAGCATTTCTCTTGATCCTGATACGTCCTTCTTCATGACCTATCGACTGTAATACATCAGGACCCTCGTTTATTTTTTCAAAAATAAAACTGCCCAGGTAAGTAGTTGTTTTGGTGGTGGTTCCTTCCACAACTGTTTTTTTGAGTTTTTTGCCAGTGGCATCATAAATATAACGAATGCTTCCTTTCCCCGTTACCGTAATTATACCTGGCAGATTCAGGTGGTTATAAATAATGGATCCGATGGCCTTATTCCTGTCCACCGTTACATTCCCATTCAGATCATATACATAATCATTCAAAGAAGTATTCTTATCAGTAAAATCTCCCAGCTTCATGTCACCGGACCCATTATTTAATTCACCTACGGCCATCAACCTGTTGGTTCCTGCTATATAGTGGTATTTTAAATTATCAATTACCGTGCTTCCACCGGCCTTCCATCCTGATTGTTTCATAAAAAGCAGGTTGCCATTCATATCATATTCTATCTTACCATGATCGCCGGTAACGCTGAAGTCAAGTCCGGCAGATTTATTGAACCCGCCATTGTACTGGTTGAAGTCCGCCCGCATTAACCTGTTCAGGCCATCATATTCAAAATCATATTTCCTGGTTTCATCATCTCCGGTGCTCTTCCATAATATCCCTGATACATTACCGTTATACTGTGGAAAAGAATAAGAACCAAGGGAGCCGATGCCGGTTTTATCATAGCCCAGGTCAAATCCAAAAAAATTACCGGTTGCGGAGGGTGAAAGAGCATACTGACGGTTCACCCCCAGTATCCATCCTCTAATATTATAATCAATAGCCTGTTTTTCCAGACCTGCACCGGAATTATAACCAGGCGCCAGTATCTTTTCCTTAACCTGGCCCAGCTCATTGTATTTTAATTCAACAACCTGTTTATCCGCAGTTACATTTCCGCCATTGGTTTTAAGTTTTTTCTTCACTCCTCTCATTCTTCCTGCATCATCATATAAAAACCTGGTTGCTACTTCAAGTACATCTCCATTGGTACTGCCGATCTTTACATGAGCAGCATGCATTACCAATAATTTTCCCGAGAAATCATATTGATTGGTAGTGATCTCCGTAGCTGACAAATGATTGACTGTTTTTGACTGAACCATCCTACCCCTGCTATCATAACTATTGGTTGTCCAAATATATTGGCCGGAGCCCAGCACCTTAACTTTTGTCCAGCCAACCAATCCTCTTATCTGAAAAGACTGATCAACTGGTAGGGCATATTCCGGATAGGAATGATAACTGGTAATAAAATTAGCGCTGTTGATATAATCTGAATTAAGAACAGGCGAGGCGGCATCGTTACTTATGTTATCGTAATGATCATAGCCGGTTTCCGTTAAAACCTCACTGGTATACCCGGATAGGTTTGGGTAGTTCTGGGAATTGTACGCACTGATCCTGTGGTAAGCCGGGTTATTGTAATTAACAGGATCTGTGATCAATCCGGTGGTTACCGGCCGGTTCAACCCGTCATAAAGAATATACATCCACTGCTTTTGCATTTTCATGTTGGCATCCTGGCTCATTACAAGCCGGTCCCTTGCATCATACACCAGGTTGACTTCACCTGCACCCGGAATTTTTTTTGTGATCATCCGGTTACGGGCATCATAACCATAATAAAAACTCAGCTCATCTCTTGCCGCAGTGGAAATTGACCAGGTACCGGCTGCCAGTAACTGCTCAATAAGTTTTGGCTGCAACACAAACCTCAGGTTGCCTTTATCATCATATATGTAATAGGTGCAAACCCAGCCAATATGTGCAGAACCCGGAGAAGGAGACAACTGAATTTTTTTGAGTATCAGCCTGTTATTTTTATCCTTGTATTCAATAACCTCTTTAAGGTCTTCACCCGTGGTTATGATCTTGTATAATGTTCCTTTTGCAAACCTGTTAGAGGTAATTGGAGAAGCATTGACAGCCGAACCGGGTTTCCAGATCCTGACTGAATCATGGTCTGAATTAACCAGGTACTGTATTGAAACACCTCTCTTCTCTCCTGCCCAGCTTACTCCTGCGGCATAATTTTCCTTAACCCTGTTGAGAGCAGCATTCTCCAACACTGTTTCGTTATAAAAGAATTGTTCATCCTGACCTCTAAGTGGATTCAGTATATTGTTGTTATCATAAAAGGATGCCTGTTGCTGAAATGGATTGAATTTGAATAAACCGTCACTGGTATTAAGATCTTCATCTGCGTGATTAGCAACAAATGGAAGAAACTGTATGGGCTCCCTGCCATATCCATCATAAACAATTGGAGAAACCATGTCGCCTCCCGACGGCGATATTTGCTTGGTCACCATTTGAATAGGTCTGCCAAGGCCATCCATATACTGGGTCTTCATTACCGCCTTGTATAAAGGTGTTGAAGTATGAATGTTGTCTGTATTTTTCTCAGGTGCCATCACATCCCATGAACGCACATAATTGATGTTGATGCCTGCTACATAAGCCGGAGGCAGGGAAGCCGGGGCATGCTGTGCCATGGCCCGGTTAATACCTGCACATAAAATAGTTGCAAGAATAATATTTGTTTTAACCTGCATATGGTTGGAGTTGTATGGTTAAGAATAAGAAGCAGGGAATCAACCCCCCCGCGAGGTGTGGGTCATTAATGAAAGAAAGCAATGGGGTTCTTAAAATGTACAGGGAGAAGTATGGTATTCCTCAAACTTTTCAGATTCAGAATCATCACTCCATACAAAATAATAATAGCAGATCCAGGAGGTAGATGAAATGCGTTCGGATGCTACATACACCTTTTTACCTGATTCGCAGACCCCGTTGATCATTTTCTTATCAATACCTGTACAATTTTCAGAGGAGGTGCATGAAGGCGAATCCCTAACCAGTTTTTCACGGGTAGTGTTATAGCTCGAACTCTTTGGATTGATATCCCTTTCTACCTGTACAAGATGACCAGTATATATTTCTCCGTCCTTTTCACAATACTGTTCACTCAATTGCCAGTGGGGGTCTGATCCCAAACCGCAATCCTGGGGCTGACCTGAATAATTGTAGCAGTACTTTTTCAATATATTTCCTTCGGCATCCCGTACAAGTGATAATCTTCCCAGCAGATCGTATTCGTAATGAGTGATCCTGTTATTTATATCACAAACGGACCTAACCACCCAAAACTGGTTATATGCATAACTGGTCATTTGGGCTTTCTCAGGATAGAGTCTTAATTCGTCAATTAAGCCTATTCCTGAAACCGTAATTACTCCACCTGCCGGACTGGATATTTTATGTTCGTAAAAGGTCCAGCCGTTGATTGTATTTCCTTTTTTTACAGAACTTGAAAATGAAACATTCTGCTGAACATTGCTCCAGTAAGAAATAATATAGTTTGAACCTGCACCCAGTCCGGATTTTTTAATAGGTCCTGAAGAAAGGGAATAAGCTTTACTTCCCATCACCGTTGTGGCATCCCGTGGTTCGCCACTATAATCCCAGTTGCCTTTGCCATGATTTTCAAATGAGGTGTATGCAACGGAATTGCTGTCAGCATTCTGTATCACCGCCACAGGAACATCATTCATAAGCGTTCCGTTATATGCATTCAGCTGGTGATCCCAAATATATATTCCCGGACCATTCTTATAACTGCTTACCTGCTTTAGATGATTACGGCTGTCATAAGCAAATGCCGATCTCCATTTATAATTGGCCGGTATGATCTGGCTGGCATTGTGAATGGAAGTATCCGGAACAGATGCATTCTCATAAGCATAACCCTGCAACGGAAGCCCATTATTATTATAAGTGATCACCCCGCCAGATATTAATTTACCGTTAATGGATGTTTCCTGCTTAACGGGAACTGTCCAGATCCTTTTTCCGTATAATGAAGAAATAAAAACTGAGGCGTTTTGATTATAGTCAACAGGATACCAGGTTCTGCTGTCTATGATCTCACCCTTACTATTACTGGTACGTGTAACCGAAGGAAGAAATGTATGGTTATAAAAATATTTTACGCCTGATCTTAATAATTCCGGAGTTCCCGCCGCATATGAATAATGAAAACTGGTGACAGAATCAGGCAAATGCCATTCTGTAGCAATATGGTAAGGAATGATCTGGGGACCGTACAAACCATAGAGATCCATTTCAGGCTTATAGGTTTTGGAAAAATTTTCTTCTGCAGCAATGATCCTGAAAGCACCTGCTGAGGTTTTTTCATAAACCTGCTTTTTTGAAAGCAAATTATTTTGCCAGTTCCAGGTGGTACGCGGTGCGCCTGTTAATGCCCTTGCAAAATAAAATGGCTCAGTGATACCTGAAGAAAAGGTATAGGAAGTTTTAAATGAGGTTTTGGCACTGTCATAGTATTCAGTTACATGGCCATATCTTACCGTTTTTCCATCTGCCGTCAAAGGCAGAATGCTGTTGGATACATAATATTGCCTGAACAGTTCCATCTCGGAATTTAGATCATGCACTTTATAACTGGGACATCCTTCAATGATACCACTGCTTTCCATTGAAGATTCTTTTAGATAACTGAAACTTCTTGAAATGGTATTGTTAACACCGTCACGGCTTACGATCTTTCTGACCCTGACTCCACCCACAAGCATATTGAGCGAATCACGCCGCTCTCCCCATTGGAAGTTCAGGTTGAAATAAGGCGGAACATCATTTGAGGATCCATTCACACTCACTTCTATCAGATATTTACCTTTTTGCAGGGGCAGGTCCCTTACAAGTGTTGTATTGAAGGTGGCAACAATTTGACCTGAAGAAATTGAGCGGATGCTGACCATTAATTTACAGGAAGCAACCGGATTGGTTGAACAATTAGCTAATTGTGGCGTGACCCTCACCCTGGTTGCAGGATCTTTGATCTGCAGCGTTCCGGAAAAATATAGTGGATAGGGAGGATAATCAGGCAATGGAGCGGATATGGAACTCAAATTATAAACCTTGTCTTCCATATCCGGCGGGATCATTCCACCATAAATATTCAATTGAGATGGCGCTGCCGTATTCTGTTCGTAATCATACGTTGTACTGCCACCTGAAGGATATTTTATTTTTATAAGGATCCCAGCCTGCGAAAAGTTGCTGTCGATCCTACGGTCAGCACCATCATTATTGAGAAAGGATCCATACACAGGAAGAATCTTATTGGTCTCATTGAATTCCGGTGACCATGGATAAAATGCGAGTGCAGGTATTTTTGGCATCAGCCTGGGACCATTGTTTCTCCCATTGTAATATCCCCAATAATCCTGCGCGGTTGAGAACCTGCTGGGTAAAGCCATTTCATTGTAACTAAATTCATATGGCGGCAATGAAATTTCTCCATTTTGCTCTGTAATTGATTTCAGAAACATTCTTTTTCCGGCCACTTCAGCAAAACCTGCAATATCAAGAACCGCAGTGGTATTATAATCTGCACTTGTAAAATATCCATATTGGAAAATGAATGTTCTTAGCTCTACACCATTCCTTGTTTTAATAATAATTGCTTCCAGTGATCTGCTTCCTCCCATATAATCAGGCATATCAGACCGTGCTTCGCCCGAACCTTTGAAACTGATCGTTACATTATCTCCTGTTATAGTTCGCAATACAGGCTTTCTGATAAATTGCTTGTAAAAAGACTGCCTTCTCATTGAATTGGAACTGTTGGAAATGGAAGGGCCGAATCTTTCACCGCCCCTGCCAAATGTGATGATATTTTCTGTTGAGTAAGAAAAATCAATACTTCTTCCAATTGGATCTTTCAATTGAGCCAGCATCCAGGAATTGCCCTGTGGAGTATTTAGAACAGGCTCGGGCGATTCGGCCACGCCATCAATATAACTGGTGGTTGTACCGGAACTTAATTCCTCCTCGCAGGTATTGCAACCAAAATAAGCCCTGATGCCATTTGGAAGGGTAAGTATAAAACTACCCGGGCGGCCCTCGATATGAATATTCTGATAGGGTACCAGAATATATTTTCCTGAATCCTGATTAAAATAAAAATCCCCTGAATAATCCAAAACAGAAAAACTAAACTGGTCGGGTTCAAGATCCAGCTGGTAATTGATAATGTCATTCTCAATGGCCCAGGTTTCACCCGATCCATTCACACACCTGCAATGTGCTATGTTTACATATTTCACCTTCCTGTTGGCAGGAACGTTCATATAACCGTAAAAAGGTCTTTCATCTGCTGAACCCCTGACGGTTCTTGTGATCTGTCCGCCTGCATTTAAATTCCATCCCAGTCCAACCCAGGTTGCCACTTCATCTACCCGAATGCCGGAAGCATTATAACTCAAACTAACAGGAAGCTCCATCTGGCCTGATCTTACAGTATAGAAAGGAATACTTATCTGTGGCGTTCCGGATGAATAGCTGACAGGGATATTGATGTTCTTTGCAAGAGAAGCAGCTTCAGGAGAATGTGGTAAGATATCGGGATCTCTCAAAACGTCCTGCGCATTTACAAGCGTGCATAACAAATATCCTGTGAATACAAAAAACAGTTTCATAATTAATTCTTTAAAAGATGGAATTAGTTGAGGTGATAGGCTATGCGGAAAATAAAGGTTTGTGTGCGCGGTAACTGGTAATAAGAAAGCAGGTCCCAGGCTAATCTTAACGCTCCTGTTAATTTCTTTTTAGGTCCGGGTAAAGAAAAATGATATCGCCTGGTCAATCCTATTAACCCGCTTTTTTGAAAACCATTCATTCCTTTTTGCTGTAGTTGTGCCGGCATTTCGATATAGTTATGTTCATATGCGCCACTAATGAACCAGGCCTGATCATGATCCTGTGCGTTCCTTATTTTCCAGTCAACAAAAGAGCGCAGGCCCATTCCCTGATGAGTGATGGCAATGTGATCCCAGCCTTTGCCCAGGCCTATTTTAAATGAAGCGCCAATGCCTATTACAGACCGTCCATTTAATTTATATCCGAGCGAAACACCTATCTCGCATAGGGCAGGAAACGAATACCTGGCCTTTTGTGACTGAATATCAAAACCATATTCCAGCCTTTTCCCAATGGGAGTTGCCTTAAGTGTGTTGACAGGTACACCTTCACTCATATGGTCTTCATTTCCGGCTGGAATAAAAATGGAAACACGGCTCTTTATTCCATTCAGGATACCTTCTGCCGACATACGGTTTTCTTTTATTAGTTCTGAAGTGGTTGTTCCAGGTCCCAGCTTTTGAATCAGGGATTGACTGATCATTGATCTTGTCTGCAAACCGGCACTGCCTTCAGGTGATGAACCTGGAATTACAAACAGTTTACTCAACATTGAATGCTTATTAAAAAATTCGCTGAAGGAAGGTTTTTGTGAAACCAATTGCAGCAGTTTCATTTCCATTTTTGATGGATCATTGTATATTTCGGTGAAAGCATCAGTATATAACTGAAAATATTGAACCTGTTGTTGGAGTTTTTTAAGTTCTTTTGGTTTTCGAACTGACTCAAACGCTTCTTTCAGATACAATAGCCTTTCATTCACTTTCTTTTTTAAAAATGCCGAAGAGGAAAAGGCGGACTGAAGTTGCCGGTAACTTTCAGACAGGTTTTTCAATTTGTCTGAATGCCATTCAGATGTGCGCTTCATAAATTCTATTGCTGTATACAGCGAGTCAAAGTGTCCGGAATAAAATGAAGCAACATTGTAATTTTCATCGGGCAGCAATTCTGAAAAAGAATGCCCGGTACCATCTTGAAAAAGATGCACAGCCAGGAGCGAATCATGATCCATTAACTTTCGCTTCAATCTTTTTTCAATTTTTCCCAGCCTTGAAAGGCATTTGCCGGTCTGCTTCACCAACTGGTTTTGAATGACAGTGGCCCTGTCTGCTATTCCGGAAAAAATCCTTTCCGGCGGTGCAACAACCTGGCCTGAAGATTCACTCTGACCTGAAATGATACCGGTGATATAACAGGTAAAGCACACGAGTAATGTTTTATATTTTTTCATGTTGGTTCTGATTGATTGTTTAACAAATATGATATCAGGAACAGGGGCATTCCTTGTGAAAATCAACAGAATTTCAAGGTATTTTCCTATTGCTGCGCAGGAATTGACCATTGATGCAATACACATCCCATAAATTAAAAGACAATTTTATCTTCTATTAATTACCTTTACATGGAGAGGAAATTTTTCGTCTTTAATTGTATAGGCACCTGCCCTCTTACAGACAGATCGGGCCTTCAATAATCATTTTCTTTAGAAGGCCTCTATAGCATACTGCGCATGATCTCCGTGATACTATGAAGACAATACTATTGCACTGATTGTACGCGATCAATAAGATCATAAGGATAATTATTTAACCATGGAGCAACAGATTCAATCTGCCGGACAGGATCTAAGCCTGTCTCCTGAAGTGGATACCCACGATGCACACAAAACCGAAGGCTTTCTTACCAGGTATATCTTTAGCCAGGACCATAAAACCATTGCCAAGCAATTTCTGATAACGGGAATTATCTGGGCCATCATTGGCGCTTTTTTCTCCGTAGTGTTTCGCCTGCAACTGGCTTATCCCGATCAGACCTTTCCCTTTCTTGAAATGATCTTTGGGAATGCCGCCAAAGATGGCAGGATCACCCCGGATCTGTACTATTCCCTGCTGACCCTGCATGGAACCATTATGATCTTCTTTGTGCTTACAGCAGGCATGAGCGGAACCTTTGCCAATTTCCTGATACCCCTGCAGATCGGTGCAAGAGATATGGCATCGCCGTTTTTAAATATGCTTTCTTACTGGTTCTTTTTTCTTTCTGGTGCCATCATGCTTTCTTCCCTGTTTGTGGCATCCGGGCCTGCAAGCGGGGGATGGACCGCCTACCCTCCTTTAAGTGCCCTGGGACAGGCATCAAATGGATCGAAAACAGGAATGGATCTCTGGCTGATCAGCATGTGTTTGTTTGTTGTATCCCAGCTGTTGGGAGGCATTAATTATGTAACCACCGTTCTTAACCTGAGAACAAAAGGAATGAGCATGATAAGAATGCCATTGAGCATATGGGGCCTGTTCTTTACCGCCGTTCTTGGTATCCTGTCCTTCCCCGTTCTATTTTCCGCTTTCATTTTATTGATCTTCGACCGGCAGGTGGATACAAGCTTCTTTCTTACCGATATTGTGATAGGCGGACAAATTCTTTCCAACGAAGGCGGAAGCGCCATTCTCTACCAACACCTGTTTTGGTTTCTCGGTCACCCTGAAGTATATATTGCCATCCTTCCGGCAATGGGAATAGTTTCAGAAGTAATGAGCGTGAATGCACGCAAGCCCATCTTCGGATACATTGCCATGGTGGGATCTCTGTTTGCCATTTGCGTTCTGGCACTCCTGGTTTGGGCACATCATATGTTTGTTAGTGGTATGAATCCTTTTTTGGGATCGGTTTTCGTTCTGCTCACACTGATCATTGCCATTCCATCTGCCATTAAAGTATTCAACTGGATCACCACCATTTGGAGAGGTAATATACGGTTCACGCCTGCCATGCTTTTTTGTATCGGGTTTGTAAGTGTATTTATTTCCGGCGGACTCACTGGCATATGGATGGGAAATTCAACCATTGATATTCATATTCATGATACCTATTTCATCATAGCGCATTTTCACCTGGTGATGGGTGTGGCCTCTTTCTTTGGAATGTTTGCGGGGGTTTACCACTGGTTTCCTAAAATGTTTGGAAGATATATGAACACAACACTCAGCCATATACATTTCTGGATCAGCTTAATTGGCGCCTACCTTATTTTCTGGCCCATGCATTACATTGGACTGGCGGGCGTTCCAAGGCGGTATCTTGATTTCTCCATGTGGACATCTTTCAACCAGTTTGGAGAACTGAACAAAATGATAACCGTTGTTACCATCATTGTATTTGCGGCCAACCTGATGTTTGTTTTCAATTTCTTTTATTCCATGTTCAAAGGCAGGATCGTGAGATCGAAGAACCCCTGGAAAGCTAACACGCTTGAATGGACAACACCTGTTGTACCCCCACATGGCAACTGGCCTGGTGATATTCCGGAGGTACACCGCTGGCCATATGATTATAGTAAAAATGGAAAGGATTTCATTCCCCAGACGCAACCCGCACTGCCGGATGAAGAGAAGGTATGAAGGTGAATTGATGAGATGAAGGGCTCAATGAACACCGGGTTCTCCCTGCCCTCACCGCTTCAGATACATCAACCCATTAGCAAGCTCCATATTGAACTCTCCAATGGTTTTTGATTCCATCATCAGCTGGATCTTTTTGCGGATCAATTTAAATTCCTCGTGAAGCGGACATGGTTTTTTTTCGGAACAGTTTTTCAGTCCAAGTCCGCAACCTGTAAATAAATGGTCGCCATCTATGGCCCTGACAATATCAGCCATCTTCCGGTTCCTTGATAATTTATCCAGATAAAAACCACCATTAGGACCTTTAATTGACTGCACCAGTCCTTTCCGCACCAGCTCCTGAAGAATTTTAGCAATGAAAGCTTCCGGAACGGAGGCGCCTGCTGATATCTCCCTGATACCGGTCCTGAATCCATCAACGGATCTGTAGGCTATGAACATCATGGCCCGGATGGCATATTCGCAACTTTTTGAAAACATGTAGAATGAAAATATTAAAAATGGTTCAATATGATATAAACCTGAATGACCCTGACAGCCGAATTTTTTAAGTAGGAATTACAATTACCGGCATCTGGCTTTTAGCAATGACCTTGGCAGCAACATTACCCAGCACATTGTTAGTATTTTCGCTTTCACTGTGCCGGCCCAGTACAATCAGGTCCACCTGCCTTTCTTCCGCAATCAAAATAATGTTTTCTGCAGAATCTCCATGGTCTACAATGGTTTCTATCCCGGGATCATCAAGTCCCGTCTTTATCTCATCAAGAAATTTAAAAGCCATCCTTTTAATTTCTGCAGTTCTGTCTCTTTCAACCAGGTCCTCATTACTAAAAAATCCAAAGCCCAATATGGGAGAATAGTTCAGGGAAAAATCATCACCGGCGTCAATGGCAACATGCAATATCAATGGTTGCAAATTCATTGCCTTTGCAACCCGGTATCCATAGGCTGCTACTTTGTGCGCGGAAGGATCATAATCAACTGCAATAAGAATTTTTTTCATTTATCTGGTTTTAACTTTCCAACGGCAGGAAGGAAAAAGTTACAGGTGCTACAATGT
>CAMPIQ010000112.1 GCA_946886475.1 uncultured Chitinophagales bacterium
AGACAAATTGCTCATGAAATGCCATGAAACAAAGATTTTTTAACTTTTTGGAATTAGGAGATTTGCAAATTACGAAGTGGTTATTGCACCCTTTAAATCTTGCCACCCGTTCTCATCCTTTAAATCTGGACTAATAGTTGTTTCGTCTGCATAATACCAACCATCATCCTTTTTGATACGTATTCACAAACAATCAATTCAATACCTGAGCTGGCACCGGAAATTTGGAAGGATAGCATTTTCAACATCTGTACTCTATAAAAATACGTAGATCACTGTATTCCTTTAATCATATACATTAATAAATCAAAAAACAGGAACATGAAACGAAAAACACTTCAATGGATGTCATCAATGATCCTTATTGCATTTTTATCATTTACAGTGACCAGTTGTGATAAAGAAGAAGATGAAACATATGACATTAGTGCTACGTTGAATTCATCCCAGGAAGTTCCCGCTCCGGTGGTTGCCAGTACGGGAACAGGAACCCTGACAGGTACCTTTAATGAATCTACAAACATGCTTAGTTACAATGTTACATGGTCTGGTTTAACTGCCATGGCATCTGCTGCGCATTTCCATGGGCCTGCGATGGCAGGAGCAACAGCCAGTCCGGTAGTTACCTTTACACTAAATAATAATGGTACTTCGGGAAGTGCGAGTGGAACCGCTACGCTTACCGATACCCAGGAACAGGACCTGCTTGCAGGTAAATGGTATGTTAATGTACATACACCCAACAATGGACCTGGCGAGATCAGGGGACAGGTCAGCGCTACAAAATAGTGTGTAAGAAGATTTACAATAAATATTTCGATATCGATAGTAGAGGAATGTTCAATTTTCAACGTTCAGTGTTCAGTCAGTGAACATTGGGCGTTGAAATTGGATATTGGTTGAACAAATATTGATGGGGTTAATTATTTAATTATTTATTTAGGGATTTGCTCTTTATATCTTCTCAAAGCTATTAAACCTAATGCCGGCCCAATTACAAGAACCATGAAACCTTTTTCAGCAAGATATTCTGCCATAGGTTTTAATAACTGGATGCTGACGATTGTGATCGCAAATCCAAGAGAGGTTACTATGGTTAATGCCGTACCCTTATTTTCCTTTGGTGCAGACAGGGCCACAAGGGTTGAGAACTGAGGCGAGTCGGCTACCACCGTAATGCCCCAGACAAGCATGAGCACCAAAAAAACAATAACAGGCAGGCCAAAGAAAAATGGTGAAAGCAAACAACATAATCCGGAAATGAAAAGTGAATAGGAAGCAACCCGTTTACTGCCGGTTCTTTTTGAAAGCAGTCCTCCTGCAATACAGCCTAAGGCGCCTGATGCAATAATTATAAATGTCCATAAAGAGATGTTGACTGATGCATTGGATAGCTTATTATATATGGCTAACAGCAGAGGAACAAAAGCCCAGAAGGCATACAATTCCCACATATGTCCAAAGTATCCGAAAGCAGCTGAACGAAAATTTTTTTCCCTGAACACCGTAAAGGCAGTGTTGAATTTTAGCCTGGCATTGAAGGTTATCATCTTAACTGCCGGTACTAAGAATAATATCAACACCCCACCAGTAAAAGCAAGCAATGATGTAAAAAGGATCACATCTTCCCAGCGGAACAAATCAAGTTGCGACCTCACCATATGGGGAAAGGCAGTGCCGAGTACCAAAGCGCCCACCAGAAATCCGAGCGCATTGCCCAGTTTACCTGGAAAACAGTCAGCCGCTATTTTCATTCCGACAGGATAAATACCTGCAAGGAAAAAACCGGTAATAAATCTCAAAACATAGAGCCAGGCTATATCACCGGCCAACCATATGATCAGCAGGTTGGCTATTGACGCTAAGAGGCTGGAAAAGAAAAAAACCTTGTGTGCAGGATACCTGTCAGCAATGGTGAGTATGGAAAAAATCAGCGTGCCGGTAATGAATCCGATCTGTACTATTGAGGTGATATCGGCTACATGACTCCCGGCCTGTTGTTGTACATCGTTGATGATGGCATTGCCTGCAAACCAAAGGGAAGTGCCGGCAAATTGTGAGAATACAATAACAGGTAAAAGCAGCTTTGATGATGGTGGTTGCATTAGGGGAAATAGAAATACAAGTTAATACAGAGCCTGCAACTAATCAATTATTGCATCCGGTAAAAAATGTGTTAAGGCTGCTTAAGGATTTTACAGCTGGGGAAGAACAGAATGATATTTCAATAGAAGATCAAAAGATAATGATCAAAGCTCAATTTTCCGGTGAGCAAAATCTTCTTCAAACCGGCCTTTTATCCTTTCAATTGGAGGGTTGTAATAACCGTATTTAAGATCCGGGAATTCTTCTTTCAGTAATTCCATCAGTTGTTTCATGCCAAGTATCTCACCATTATCAAGCACCCCAATCTTTCCTAGGTACCAATCGGGATCAATATTGAAATTCCTCCATTGGATCATCTTCAGGTCAGTATCCTGTATCAGCTTTCTCAGTGCTTCATATTCCGCAACTGTATCTGTCATTCCGGGGAAAACAAAATAATTTATGGATGTCCAGCCATCATAATCCCTCACCACTTTCAAACTTTCAATGATGTCATCAAAATCATAATTGTTCGGCCGGTAGTAAGGCATGTATATTTCCCTTCGTGCGGAGTTGGTGCTTACGCGTATACTGTCAAGGCCTGCTTCACATAGCGCCCTTACGGCATTTGGTTTTGAGCCATTGGTATTGATATTGATGCTCCCTTTTTTTGTGTGTTTGCGGATCTCAATAATGGATTCACGAATGGTCTCCCACATTAAAAGTGGTTCGCCCTCACAACCCTGGCCAAAACTCACAATGGGATAAGGCGCTGATTCAAGATGCGGCACCGTATATTCAATGATCTCTTCCGCTGTTGGTTTAAAAGTTAAACGGTCCTGGGTTGATACAATGGTTTCTTCTTCAGGCTGAAAAGAAATACAACCTACACAATTGGCATTACAGGCGGGAGAAGAAGGAATGGGACATTCCCACCGGCCTATAAAATAATTTCTTGCAGCAGGACAATGGTATGTAAGTGCACAATTATTGGCAAGATGGGCAACCAGTCTGTTATGCGGATATATTTTCAGGAGCTGCTCAACTCCAAGTTCAACTTTCCTGCTGTTAAATCCTGCAGATTCCTGGCGGATGTCCTGCTCAATGCGTACGGCCGGAACAAAGAACCTGTTATCATGCCAGCCAACAGCAGTATAACAAAAAAGGGGCAGGGTGGGTGCATCCGGCTGGGTTTCATATGCGGCCAGATAAAAACCGGTATGCGCCGGAGGTATAAATGCTGCAACGGCCCAGCCTTTATCGCTCAATCTCATTTCACCGGTCTTCACGTCAATGCCAATTCCTTTCCTTCCCGGCAGTTCATAAAGTTGTCCGCCTTCAGGCAGTTGGATCCATTCATCTTCAGGCACAGGAATAGCATCCCATCCCGATCTGCCCACAGCATACAATGAAGTGTCTTCAAAAATATTTCCCTTCCCGTCGCTGTATAGTATATATGGGCGCATTAATTTCTAAATTATAACAATGAAAAAGCTTCCGGCTTTGGCCAATGGCTAATGGCCGTCAATCATTTCCCTGCAAAAAGCATTCAATTTTGTGATTTCAAGAATGGAAAGGTCCTGCATTACCTGGTATTGCAGGTATTTTTGTTTTTTATGGAACAGGGTTATGAAATCCTCCCTTATGGTAACATCTTCCAGATCGGTCCAGTATACAAGATGATCCCTGTAATATCCAGGTATTTTTATCCCGCTCTCATCAAGGAAAATAATGGTTTCCTCAAAAATTCTTCTTTCCGAAAATAAAAGCATGATGGTGATGAGTGCAAAAATAAAAGACCCCACATAATGGATAGATCCTCCAATTTCAAGAAATATAAAACCCAGATAGGTAAATACAATTACCTGCAACAACCTCAATAAGTAATTATATTTTGCAAACGGATCAGTTTTTTTTCTGAAAAATCCATAAAACAAAGAGAATGCTGCTATAAGCAATACCGGTAATACCGGTAAGAATCCACGGTATTCCTGAAGCCTGTACAGATCAGCAGCTTTTGCAACCAGAAAAAATCCATTTACAATATGAAGTATGCCGGCACTGCGCCTCCTGCTTTCAATACCTTCTATTTTTACTGTTACACTATACATTTTCAACAGGGTTGCCCGCAACCAGGAGATTACACATTTTGAATAACACCCTTGCGCCAACATTGGCATCCCAGCCATTTTCACTGGTGCTTACCTCCACCAGATCAAATCCAATGATCTTTTTTCCTGACTGAACCAGCTTTTTGAATATATAAAATGCCTGTTCCGTTTCAAATCCTCCCTGTACAGGCGTGCCGGTATTAGGACACAATTTTGGATCAAGTCCGTCTATATCAAAACTGATGTAAACTTTTTCGGGCAACTGGTCAATTATCTCATCAACTATCTGCCGGAAAGTTTCCCCTTCATATTGTCTTTGCCGGATGGTGCCGTCAAAATAAGTTTTGATCCGGTCGGAATTCTCTTTGATAAATTCATGTTCACTCTGGGAATAATCTCTTATTCCGGCCTGCACCAGTTTTTTTAATTGCGGTATTTCTTTTAAAGCATTATACATGATGGAAGCATGTGAATAAACAAACCCTTCATATCCTTCCCTGAGGTCGCAGTGTGCATCAATATGAAGGATGCCAAAATCCCCATGCTTTTCACCGATCGCTTTCATAAATCCCAGCGGGGTGCTATGGTCGCCGCCCAGGAGGGCAACCAGTTTGTTTTTATCCAGCAGGCTTTTGGTTTGCTGGTATACCCAGTTGTTCAGGAAATGACTGCCTTCATTTACTTCCTTAAGGGTCTTGCACATGAACTGGTTATTCTCAACAATATCACCCTGTGAAATATAGTCTATGTAAAGCTCAGCTTCTTTTCTGAGGTAGTCGCTTTTAAGCAGGATCTTTCGGTCAGACTCCTTCATGAAAAAACCTTCCTGCCAGGCGGTGGGTGCTTCGGGATCAAAAAGATCCACCTGCAAACTTGCTCTCATGATCTGTTCTGCTACTCTTGCCGTTCCTGAGCCAAAACTTACGGTAACCTCCCAGGGTATGGGCAGGATCACTAATCTGGCCTCCTCTTCGGTTATGGGCAAACCAAATATGTTGTTATTTGGATTGCCTGCGCTGTTAGGGTCAAAATTTTTCAGATCTATCATAGCTGATTTTTGAAAAGGGATGCAAGTTAAGCGTGATAAGGCAGGTGGCAAAATTAAGTCCCTGTTCCTTTTGCAAAGGAACCTACTGAAATGTGAAAACTTTCTTAACTGACTAAAATCGACAGGTTTACCGGGTAGTGACAGTTTTTTTGCTCTACCTTTGGCCCTGCATTTCATTAAGTATGAAAAAAACCCATATTATTCTGCTGATCCTGGTTATTGGAGGCATCGTTGGTATGTCTTTCTTCATAAAAGATCTCACCACCCAGGAAACATTTTCATCTGCCCGGAAAAAAGAAGGAAAATTTGTTGTGGTGAAAGTGAAACTGGATAAGAATACCCCCATTGAATACGATGCCATAAAGGACCCCAATAAAACTGTTTTTTATGCCTTCGACAGCGAGGGTAACCGAAGCAGGGTGGTATATACCAATGCGCGTATCAAGGATATGGAATTAAGTGAAGGCATTGACCTCAATGGTTATATGAAGGATGGGTATTTTGAATGCAATAAGATACAGATGAAATGTCCTTCCAAATACAAAGATGAAATGGACGCGGCTCAAAAGAATCTTCCTGCCGCAACAACAACTGAATCAAAATATTAATTAGCTGATGGATTATATTGGTGAACACCTGGTGCCGGGAAAGCTTGGACATTTTTTTATTTTGCTTTCACTGGTAGCATCAATTGGCGCTACGTTTTTTTATCTTCTCAGTCTTCAAAGATCCCGCAACACGAATGATATCCTTCCTGATACTTTCAATAATGGATCACAATGGAAAAAACTGGCGAGGCTGTTTTTCATTACCGAGGCGATCTCTGTTTTTGCAGTTTTCTCCATTCTCTTTTACCTTATCAGCAACCACTATTTTGAATATAAATATGTGTGGCAGCACAGCAGCAGGGACCTGGAACCAAAATATTTGCTGAGTAGTTTCTGGGAAGGACAGGAGGGTAGTTTTCTGTTATGGAGCATATGGCATTGTATACTGGGCCTTATTTTCATCTGGAAGCAAAAGAAATGGGAAGCCCCGGTGATGATGGTGGTAAGTTTTGTTCAGATCCTGCTGGCTACTATGTTGCTTGGAGATTTTCTTGGAATGAAAATAGGCTCCAATCCTTTTGTGCTGATGCGGAATACCGACCTGCTTAATAACGCACCCATTTTTTACGATATCGAGTCTGGATTATTGCGAAAAGATTATGTGAGCCTGCTTTACCAGGGAGATGGAAATGGTTTGAATATCCTTTTGCAGAATTACTGGATGGTGATACACCCTCCGGTTTTATTTCTTGGATTTGCAGCCACCGTTATTCCATTCGGGTTTGTAATTGGCGGACTGGTAACCAGAAAATATACGGAATGGACAAAGGCTGCATTACCATGGGCCCTGTTTGCCACAGCATCGCTGGGTCTTGGCATTATGATGGGCGCTGCCTGGGCATATGAATCACTTAATTTCGGTGGTTACTGGGCATGGGATCCTGTTGAAAATGCTGTTCTTGTTCCATGGCTGATCCTTATTGCCGGCGTTCATACTCTTGTAATTTTCAGGCATACAGGTAATGCCCTTCGCACAACCAACCTGTTTTTTATCCTGACTTTTTTGTTTATCCTGTATTCAACCTATCTCACAAGAAGTGGTGATCTTCAGGATACTTCCGTACATGCATTTACGGGTGAAGGAATCACTGTATGGCACCTTCGTATTTTCCTGCTGATTTTTGCTATACCATCTCTTGTTTTACTGATAAGCCGGTATAAACACATTCCGCATATTGTAAAGGAAGAGGAAACTTCTTCAAGGGAGTTTTGGATGTTTGTTGGATCCCTGGTTTTATTCCTTTCTGCCCTGATCATCATCGTAATGACTTCCATTCCTGTCTTCAATATGATCATTGGTTTATTTTCCGGTGATGATAAAACCTTCAATCCCTTTGCAATGGGTGAAGATTCAGAACATTACTATAACCAGATCCAGATCTTTGTTGCCATCATACTTGCTTTATTCACCGGTTTTGGCATGTACCTGAAGTATAAGGTTACACCGGGTGCTTTCATGAAGAAAATGTTATGGCCAGTCGTTGTAAGTGCGGTTGCTGCTACTGTGTTACTGGCTTTGGGCGATATCAATTATACCAAACATGGAATTGGATACCAGGCTACCATATGGGTGGCCGTTACAGCAGCTGTTTACTCACTGATCTCCAATGCCGCCTATATTTTTTCAGGCCTTAAAGGCAGGATTAAAAACGCAGGTGGTGCCATTGCACACGTAGGTTTTGCCATGTTACTTCTTGGTATCCTGGTTTCATCATCAAAGAAAGAAGTAGTATCTCTTAACCGTGGTGGAATACCTGCTTATTTCGGAGAGGGAAGTACTGAAAACCCGGGTGAAAATATAACACTTGTAAAAGGGCTTAGAACGGACATGGGTAAATATTGGGTTACTTACAACAGGGATTCCGTTGACCCAAGAAAGTCTACCAAAAGATTTTATATCCTTGACTTTGAAAGTAAGGATGGGAAGGAAAAATTTACGCTTCATCCCAATGCTTTTGTCAATGAAAAGGGACAAAGGGGCTTATCGGCAAACCCTGATGCCCGGCATTACCTTACCCATGATATATTCCTTTACATCACCTCCCTTCCCGATCCCGATAAAAAAGAAGACACTACTTCCTTTAAGCCAGTGAACCTGAAAATGGGAGATACTACTTTTTATTCAAAAGGTTTTGCTGTTCTTGACAGTGTCTGGACAAGAACGGATGTTCCTTCGGTTGACAGTGTGATGGTGGCAAGCCTGAAAGTAACAGCACGTACCAATTCAATTTATAATATCAGGACCTATCTGATAATGGACAAAGGTGTCAGTTATCCACAGCCCGATACGTTGCAACCCGAGAACCTGATCCTGCAGTTGCAGAAAGCAGAAGGCGGTACCGTGGAAATCGGATTGAAAGAATCGGATTCGCTTATGGAATTCGTAACGCTGAAAGCATATAAATTCCCCTGGATCAACCTTGTTTGGGCCGGTACCATACTCCTGGTAATAGGAACTATTATCAGCATGTTCAAAAGAATAGAACAGAAAAAGCTTACCAACAGGGAAATTCGTAAAAAGATCAGTCAGGCGGAAACCATCAGCTAATGCAAATGGCCGGTGGCCTTCGCTTTTTCACTTTTTCTAAACAGCGTTTATCTTAATTTGACTGTCTTTTGCAGGGAGACCTGCTGTTTAGTATATTTATTGTATGTCCGTGCGTTTTATTTACATCTTAATGCTGTTTACTGGACTAACCCAGGCTGTACAGGCCCAGTTATCCGGACCCGACCGATCCCAATGGGGACCGAATGATACCATCCGGGTGCCTGCGGTTTTTTACAATAACGAATGGCTTCCTTATGGTGAACTGGACATGGTATTTGTTTCCAATGTTTCTCAGAAAAAGATGAAAAAAATAGTGCAGGAATATAACCGGTTGCGCAACGCTGTTTATGTAACCTATCATTATGCAAGAAATGCATCGGTCGTTATCAACGAGGTGAATGCACATCTTAAAAACACAAACTCCAAAAAAGAAAGAAAGGATTATATCAAATCCAGGGAAGATGATCTCAGGAAACAGTTCTCAGAACCATTGTCCAACCTTTCTGTTTACCAGGGCAAGGTGCTTATGAAACTGATCAACAGGCAAACCGGCAATGACTGTTATGAGATCATAAAAGAATACAGGGGTGGCCTGAATGCCCGTATGTACCAGACCGTTGCTTTTGTGTTTGGATCAAGTTTGAAGCAGCACTATGATGCACAGAATGACCAATACGACCGTCAGATCGAAAACATTGTAAAGGAGATCGATGGTATCTGGTATAACAATCCTCACAGGCCCGGTGTTACTTCCCATTCCCGGTAGCGCCAGCACGTTTTTTACTTTTTTACGCTTAGCTTATCTTTCCACCATGAAACTTGACCTTTTAGCTATTGCCGCTCATCCTGATGACGTGGAACTTGGGTGTTCGGGCACTTTGATAAAAGAAATAAAAAGAGGGAAAAAAGCAGGTGTTATTGACCTTACACAGGGAGAACTTGGCACAAGGGGAACGGTGGAAACCCGGTATGCCGAAGCGGATGATGCTGCACGGATCATGGGAATACATGTACGTAAGAACCTTAAAATGCGGGATGGTTTTTTTAAGAATGATGAAGAACACCAGTTAAAACTGATAAAGGAATTAAGAACATATCAACCTGAAATAGTGATCGCCAATATTCTTGAGGACCGTCATCCGGATCATGGCCGGGGAGGCTGGCTTGCTTATGATGCATGTTTTTTTTCAGGATTAAGGCAGATCAAAACTATTGGTGATGATGGAAGAGAGCAGGAGCGGTGGCGGCCCAAAATGCTTTTGCATTATATACAGGACAGGTTTTATGAACCTGATATCATCATAGACATCAGTGATGAATGGGAACAACGAATGGCAGCCATTAAAGCATACAAAACGCAGTTTTACAACCCTGAAAGCAATGAACCGCCAAGCTATCTTTCCAACCCTGAATTCATTGATGCTTTGCAGGCCAGGGCCCGGCTTTTGGGAAAGAGAATCGGCGTAAAGTACGGTGAGGGATTTTTGTCAAAGAAAAGTATCGGCATCACCAGTCTTGATGCATTGGTATTGGAAGAAACGTGAAATGATTTATCAGTTTACGGAAGTTAGCGTGTATCCTGTTTTATCTTTTCTTTCTTACATACCGTATCTGCCAGTTTGGTTTCCAATTCATTCCCCCATCTGTTGAAGCTTCCCAGCTCCAGTTAAATGAATCCGGCCTGATATTATAGTATACCATTCTGTTTATCATTTTTCCTGTAGAACTTACATGGGAAGGAACTTGTTGCTCCGCTGTTTTAAGTATCATGGAATCACCATTCATTCCGCCAGTAAGATGAATATAACCGCCCTTATTATCCACCCATGTTTGTTGCCAGATCCCGCTATTTGAATTGTAAACACTCCAGCTTTTGCCAAGGTAATTTGTTTTGAGGTCCGTAAAATTTTCCTGTACTGTACAATTGCCAAATATTTTTTCAATGCTGTTGGCTCCTCGTAAACTGTCATTCCAGAATGCATTCCATTCTCCCACCCAGAAATCAAATTGTTTAGCTTCAGGAACTGTGCAGGGTGAATTGTTATTTTGACCAAAAACACCAAGTCCGGTCAGGCAAAAGCAAAAACATATGCGCAAATTTTTCATAAAAGGAATTTATGTAGTATGAAACTAACCCGATACCTGAAATCTTTTAATTGGAATTTTATAAAAGGTTGCCATTTATAAAAATGGTCATCAGAAATCATCGCATCAGGCAGGGGGAATTTTCTCAGGTCTAAATTCCCCCTTTAGGGGTGCAGGGAGTATATTTGCGGAAATGCGAACCATGGATTTTCAATTAAGTGAAGAGCACCAGATGATTCAACAGGCTGCCAGGGATTTTGCCCAAAATGATTGTTTGCCTGGAGTAATAGAAAGAGATGAGAAGATGAAGTTCCCAATGGAACAGGTTATGAAGCTTGCGGATCTGGGGTTTTTGGGCATGATGGTAAGTCCGGATTATGGTGGCGCCGGACTGGATACGGTAAGCTATGTGCTGGCGATGGAAGAGATCAGTAAAGTGGATGCAAGTGTCAGCGTTTGCATGAGCGTTAATAATAGCCTGGTTTGTTATGGCATCGAAGCATTTGGAACGGAAGAACAAAAGCAAAAATATCTTACCCCTCTTGCACAGGGCAAAAAAGATGGAGCATTGTTCACAGGTGCATTTTTACTGAGCGAACCTGAAGCCGGAAGTGATGCTACTTCACAAAGAACAACCGCAGAAGAAAAAGGCGATCATTATATTTTAAATGGAACAAAGAACTGGATCACAAATGGTGGTACTGCTTCGGTTTACCTTGTAATAGCACAAACCGATCCTTCAAAAGGACATAAGGGCATCAGTGTTTTTATAGTAGAAAAAAACTGGCCCGGTGTAGTGGTGGCGGCAAAAGAAAATAAGCTGGGTATCAGGGCCAGCGACACGCATACTATTCTTTTCAATGATGTAAAAGTTCCAAAGGAGAACAGGATAGGAGAAAATGGATTTGGTTTCAAATTCGCCATGAAAACACTGGCCGGTGGCAGGATTGGTATTGCATCACAGGCCCTGGGTATAGCCAGCGGAGCATACGAACTTTCACTGAAGTATTCAAAGGAAAGAAAGGCTTTTGGAACAGAGATCGCCAATCACCAGGCCATAGCATTCAAGCTGGCTGATATGGCAACGCGAATTGAAGCAGCCAGGTTACTTTGCATGAAGGCAGCCTTTGATAAGGACCAGAAGAAAGATTACACCCTGAGCTCTTCAATGGCCAAAGTATATGCTTCTGAAACTGCTATGTGGACAACGGTGGAAGCGGTTCAGATCCATGGAGGATACGGTTTTGTAAAAGAATACCATGTGGAAAGGCTGATGCGTGATGCCAAGATCACCCAGATCTATGAAGGAACCAGTGAAGTACAAAGGATCGTTATCAGCAGGTCCATTCTTAAATAAAGAGCATCATCTGCAGTCTGTTTCAGCACCTGATCCTGGTTTTGCCGGGATTTTTAATATTGGTTATGGGAATCAATAAAGAACGATACATAAAGATCCGGGAAGAACTCACAGAAAAGCATGTAACGCTGGTGGCCGTTTCCAAAATGAAACCCGTAGGTGATATATTCGATATGTATGAACTCGGACATCGGGATTTTGGTGAAAACTATGTTCAGGAATTAATAGATAAACAGGAGAAACTTCCCGGTGACATCCGCTGGCATTTCATAGGCCACCTTCAATCGAACAAGGTTAAATATATTGCAGCCTTTGTACACCTCATTCATGGAGTTGACAGTTTTAAATTACTGAAGGAAATCAACAGGCAGGGTAAAAAGCAGAACCGTGTGATAGAGGTATTACTTCAGGTTCATATTTCAGAGGAGGCAACAAAATTTGGTATGGATGAAACAGAACTGGATGAAGTGTTCAAATTGCCGGCTACTGAACTGGCTTCCCTGCAGCATGTGCAGATCAGGGGATTTATGGGAATGGCAAGTTTTACTGATCAATCTGCACAGATAAAAAAGGAATTTCAAAAGCTAAGTGGCTTATTCAATAAATATAAAACCCTTCAGTTCCCAAATGTGCATTTAGAGATTCTTTCCATGG
This sequence comes from uncultured Chitinophagales bacterium, assembly GCA_946886475.1. Next base: position 12,497 of record CAMPIQ010000112.1, read on the forward strand.
GAA
>CAMPIQ010000113.1 GCA_946886475.1 uncultured Chitinophagales bacterium
CGAAATTCTGCCTCACCCATTCTTCGCCGGTTAACAATAGCCATGATTTACGGACCGTATCAAAAATATACCTTCTTCCGTGTTCAGTTTTAATCCTGAATTCGGGTTTCGGATACTTCACTTCTATCATGCATCAAACCTAATGATTAAATTCGTTGTGCAATCCCAATATATAAATCCAATAACTGACTGATATCTTATTGAAATTTTTAAAAAATATACATGAAGAGTAAAGAAGAGATTGTAGGAAACTGGCTTCCAAGATACACAGGAGAATCGCTCTCCAATTTTGGTAAGTTTATCCTGCTTACCAATTTCAGTAATTATGTAAAGATGTTTGCTGAATGGAATAAAGTACCCATCGTAGGTTCGGATAAGCCAATGCAATGTGCCACAGCCGAAGGCATCACCATAATCAATTTCGGTATGGGAAGTCCAACGGCTGCTACCGTAATGGATCTGTTAACGGCCATCAATCCGGAAGCCGTTCTGTTTCTGGGAAAATGCGGTGGATTGAAAAGACGTAATAAACTGGGAGACCTCATTTTACCCATTGCAGCCATACGTGGAGAAGGAACTTCCAACGATTATTTTCCAACTGAAGTTCCGGCCCTGCCTGCATTTGCTTTGCAGAAAGCTATTTCCACCACCATCCGGGACTATGAAGTGGATTACTGGACAGGAACAGTTTATACCACCAACCGTCGCGTTTGGGAACACGATGAGCCATTTAAGGAGTACCTGCAAAAAGTAAGGGCCTATGCCATTGATATGGAAACCGCAACCATTTTTGCAGTGGGCTTTTACAATAAGATCCCCACGGGCGCCCTGTTGCTGGTAAGTGACCAGCCTATGATCCCTGAAGGTGTTAAAACAGAAGAAAGCGACAGGAAAGTAACAGAACAGTTTGTGGAGCGGCATCTTCGCATAGGTATTGATTCATTAAAGCAACTGATCAACGGTGGGCAAACTGTACGGCACCTGCGTTTCTGACAAGCATAATATTTGCATACTTTCTTAAAACAATAAAATGAAAATTCTTTTACTGGCTTCTGCGCTTGTATTACTGGCCTCGGAAAAATCGTGCAAGGATAAAAAAGAATATGATAATTGTTTCAGGGGCAGGCTGGAGATCAAAGCCAATTGCATGAACTATACCATCAGTGTATTGGAAGGAAATATGGATACCTCCCTGTATGTATCCGAATGGACAGATGAAAGTACAGGCAAACCATATAAGAAGGTATTTGAACTGGGGAGTAAATGCGATTTCCCCACTAATTTAAATGTTGGTGATGAATTCTATTTTGTGATTGACAGTAATGCAAAAAAAGACTGTGCGGTTTGTATGATGTATTATCCCGTACCATCCAAAAGTTTGCAGATCAGAGTAATTGATTCTGCCTGTAAAAGCTAATCAAGACCACCATGCCTTTAAACATCAATAATGACCAAAGACTACCGACTCCAGACTTTGAACTTTGAACTTTGAACTATAAATCCCCCATGCGCCCCCTCCTCCACATACAAAACCTTTCCATTGATTTTGAAACTGATAACCAAACCACTCATGCGGTAAGGAATATCTCTTTAAAAGTAGACAGGGGTGAGATACTGGCCATAGTTGGAGAAAGCGGCTCAGGAAAATCCGTTACCTCTTTGTCCGTACTTCAGTTACTGCCAAAGCCACCGGCAAAATACAGCAGTGGCACCATTTCATTTTCAGAAAATGGAAAAGATGCCGTTGAATTGATCAGTGCCGGTCATCAGTTGATACGCCAGGTGCGCGGGCATAAGATCGCCATGATCTTTCAGGAACCCATGACCTCCCTGAATCCTGTAATGACCTGCGGCAGGCAGGTAATGGAAGCCTTACGCGTACATAAAAAGATCAGCAGGGCCGAAGCAAAAAAGCAGGCCATCGACTGGTTTGTCAAAGTGAAATTGCCCGACCCTCCGGCTATGTTTAACCGTTATCCCCATCAGTTAAGCGGTGGCCAGAAACAAAGAGTGCTGATTGCAATGGCTATGATCTGTAATCCTTCCTTATTGATCTGCGATGAACCAACTACCGCACTGGATGTTACAGTTCAGAAAACCATCCTGGAACTGATAAAAGAATTGCAGGTACAGGAAAACATGGGAGTTATTTTCATAACGCATGATCTTGGCGTGGTTGCTGAAATTGCAAACCGCGTAGCCATTATGTATAAGGGGGAGATAGTAGAAGAAAATACAGCGCAGGCTATTTTTAAAGATCCCCGGCATCCCTATACCAGGGCGCTGATAGCCTGCAGGCCTGCCATGCATACACGTGGAGAACGGCTTCCCGTTGTTTCAGATTTTCTTGGCAATGAAACGCCTAAGTCTGCACCATCCGGCATTCAACACAAAGCAGGAAATACCGACATCCTGCTGGAAGTAAAAGACCTGACAGTTCAATTTCCCGTAAAAACTAACCTGCTGGGCCATGCTACCAGCTATGTAAAGGCAGTTGACCATGTTAGTTTTGAAATATTCAAAGGGGAAACACTTGGATTGGTTGGTGAATCGGGTTGTGGCAAAACCACCCTGGGCAGAACCCTGTTAAGACTGATCGATGCTTCTTCCGGCAGCATCATGTATAATAAAAAGGACATTACGCTCTATGGCAGGGAAGAAATGAAGAAGATCCGTAAAGATGTTCAGTTGATCTTCCAGGATCCCTATTCTTCGCTCAATCCAAGATTGAATATTGGCGCGGCCATTGCTGAACCTATGAAGGTAGCCGGCCTTGAACAGAATGATGGCCAGAGAAGGAAAAAAGTAAAAGAATTGCTGGACAAAGTGAACCTTTCCTCAACTATGCTTAACCGTTATCCGCATGAATTTTCCGGGGGCCAGAGGCAACGCATAGTCATAGCAAGGGCACTGGCATTATCGCCCGATTTCCTGGTATGTGATGAATCAGTTTCCGCGCTCGATGTGAGTGTACAGGCCCAGGTGCTTAATTTATTGAATGAACTTAAGAAAGACCTCGGACTTACCATGTTATTCATTTCCCATGACCTCTCTGTTGTGAGATATATGAGCGACAGGATCATGGTCATGCACAAAGGTGAGATCGTTGAATCAGGTGCTGCTGATGAAGTGTACCATCATCCGCGAAGCACTTACACAAGATCATTGATCGAGGCCATTCCACAGCTAAGCTTTTAGTATTACTTTCTGGCTCCTAGTCACCTTCAGCAAATTCATAAGGGGTCAGTTCATTTTCATATTTATAAAATTCCATTGCACTGTTGCGTTTGGAATACTGCATTTTCCTGAGTGCCTTCTTCAACTGGGTAATAACAGGTTCGTCGGTTTCCAGCTTGCCCGCATCGATCTGGGTAAACTCATACTGCATCCATTCATAATAGTTACCCTTTCGCTCCAGTTCAAACTTGTTCGGATCAGCCGGAACCATTCCTACCGATGCCAGCTTCCAGCTATTATCATCCCTTTTCAGTTTGTATTTAAAAAAGTAAACAAAGCCGCTCTTATCTTTTTGCTGAACAGGAAGTTTATCAATAAATACTATGGTATCAGGCCTGTTATAATTGCTGGTGATACTCATCAACTTACTCCTTGCCAGATCCGTGTGGCTGAACTTACCCTTGTAGGCACCAGGCATGTTCAGCTCTTTCAGATCGCTATAAAGTTCATACCGGTAATCATCCATGCCGGCAAAATAGTTAAGCATGGAATCAGGAATCTGTTTCTTATGCCGCAACAACAGCAGGGTTGTATTATATTTCAACCGTTTATCGTTGCTGTTCAGCAACTGATTCAGCAACTGAGGCACAGCAGCATGTTTATCCCAGAAGGGAAGCAATAGCGTTGCATACAGGCTTAACTGGCTGTTTCCGAAATCCTCCCCGTTATTGTTGTACTTATTATATTCTTCCGGTTCGTCTTCCTGTGCTTTTTCAATGGACCTGTTCTTTTCGGCGATCACCTGTTTTTTTAATAATTGTCTGGCTTCAATCAGGAATTTGGGCTGATACATTTCATAATCCTTGGCACTTACCATATTGCTGTCGATCATGGTAGCCAGCAGGTCCATTATAGGTTCTTCATAATCATTGATGTTGATGAGCGGCAACAGGTCTCTGAATATGGCTGAGGTGAGCTCCAGCGTATCCTTCAATTCATCAAGGAAGGAGTTGTTTCCATAATTATTATAATTATAATCGTACGATGTAACCACCTGCTGGTTTGGTGAAGGATACGTCCATGCATTAGATCCTGACCTGACCGTTCTGTAATTATTATTACCCGTTCCTATTTCCAGTACAGGAGGTTCTGTGATCATGATATCCCTGAACACAGCATAAGAATAAGCCGTTCTTTGCTGGAGCAAAGCCTCAAGTGCTGTGTATTGCAGTTCAATTGTATCACCTGCAGCAAAATAGATTTCTTTAAGATAGTCGGCAGATTCCCTGGTCTTAATTGAAGATAGCTGCCACACAAAATCATTTTTTACATCCATGTATTTTTTCTCATTCCAGTTGAGCGAAAGGATAGCCCTCTTCAGCTGGGAGAAATCCGTAGAATCAAAAAATAACATGTTCACATTTTTTACCGCACGCTTATGAAGCAGGGTATCTGATCCAAAGAAGTCGCTGAAGAATAAGGGCGTCTTCTTTACTCCTGGGTCAATTCCTTTTACCGTATCGCCAGGGGAAAAACTTTCATAGAATTCAGTGATGAATGAACTCTTTTTTGAAATAATATCACCCTGGGTTTCTAACCGGTAGTCAATTCCATTCCTGGAGAATAATTTACCCTGCACATAGCGGCTGCTGCCCGGATCGCCCAAAACATATTCAAACACTCTGGTACTATCGGGTAACTCATATTTCCTGCGGCTGATATAGGTCCAGTCCATTTTATGCGACTTAAACTTCAGCGTATCTTCTTTTCTTACCAGCGTATCATCATCAAAATAATACCTGGATGGTTTATTGAAGGAAACATAGATCTTCTCGCCTGTTGAATCGCTTTTCACCAGCTTTTCCCTGTAGATATCTTTTTCAATCAGCAACATTTCCTCCTCTTCCATATTATATCCCTGGTAAATGTTTTCAGGATACATGGAGATCTTCCTCGGCTTATCCAATAATACCGGCGAGGAAACCGTAAAATGCAATGTTGTATCGGTTTGTTGTACCGGATCACCATAAACAAATGGCTGTATGGAGAATGAACTGATGAATTTCTTCATGGTAGCATTTTCTTTCCTGCCATGCGTGATCAGGGTATAATAATGGGGGCCCTGAATAATAAACCGGACCAAGGCAATGGATCCATCCTTATACCTGTAGCGCGCATCCAGCATTCCATATTTACCAAGCCTGCCCTGCTTACGGCTCAATTGTTTATCAATGAATTCGGAAGAAGCAAAACTTTCTTCCATCAGATTCAGATCAAATGAATCCTCTTCAACAAAATCATAATTATGAATATCAGTGCGGATCACCTCATAACCTGTACCGGTCAATGGATCTGCAGCCAGGAACTGCCAGCTGCCCACATTGGTAATTACAGGCTGGTGTGGAAGGTCCACTTCAAATCCACCAAAAGAAGGAGTCCATTTTTTCCACTCCGTTTTATAATTCCTTAATTCTATACTATTGAAAAACTGGTCAGCTTCTTTTCCTTCATTTACATAATCGCCATTACCACTCATTTTAAATAAAATGATCTCGAATGGGGTAACCATAATGTTGTATCGCTGGTAATCGCCACGGCGGGTCCTGTTCACCACTTCAAAGCCTTTGTATCCATTCTTAGTGATCTTTTGCTTCGTCAATATCTTTCCTGGTATATTCTCATAGATCACGCTGTCGATCTTACGCAACACCACATCTTCACTATGTCCCCATAATAAACTATTGGTATAGATCCTGGTAACCATATAATAGCTGCCATTGCTCATATCAGCAAACTGCTGCTGCCTGGCCATACTGCCTGAGCTGCCAAAATCATATAATTTTCCCGGCACCTGAACGCTAAAAAATCCATCATCGGAAACCTGCCTGCTGAATAAAACAGGCACCCTGATATTTTCCACTTCATCTTTATGCCTGCTGTCTCTTTCGTTCATTTTTATGGGGCGAAGCTGGTAACCCATATCCCTTAGCATTTCAATCACGCCTCTCTGGCCGGGCAAATGCGCTGCTCCAACTCCAACAAACAGTTTCTGATTTGTTTTGAGTATGGAATCTATGGAGCGGGCCTGTATCTCATTTCTTTTATACAGGAATTTTTCATCAAAGGCGGCAGACTGGCTGTTTACCTTATTGATGGTATCCAGCAGGTCAAGGTTACCGGTGCGATAGGCATCTTCCATTTTTGCAAATGAAAAATCGCCATCATAATCAAAGCTTCTTTCTTTTTTCACTTTTTCTTTTGCAGCATCAGCATATGCTTCCTTCATCAGCTGCATACTTTCATCAAAATCCTCCACACCACAAACCTGCTTACCCCATTTTTTACCAGCCTGGTAAATGTGAAGGTCCAGGTAAGTATCTTCTTCAAAATCACTGGCCCTTTCTGAATAGCTGCGGTACAAAAAATTATTGATCAGAGACGGACTGCTGTACAATGCCATTTCAATCATTTTTTCGTAAGCAGGAATACGCAATGTTCCGATGGTAAGGTAATCGGTGGGTGAGCCGGTGGCACTTCCCCAGCCTGAATAATACCCATACATTCCCTGGCCTTCCAGGTCATACCTGGAAAAATCTTCCTGCCAGGTTCCCATATTGGTTTCCAGCGCCACTACATCAGCGTTTTTTATACCAAGGTAAAATGAATCGGAAAGGTGAAAGACCATTTTACTGCTTACATGCATGGTACCAAAAAGATAGGATGGCTTTTTAAGGTCCTTGCCGGTGATCTCCCATAATAAACTTGGATAATGCTTTGGCGGGACTTTTGTTTTTTGTGAATAAGCAGAAAAACTGAGAAGGCAAACTGCAACAGCGATCAGGTTCCTCATATACGGAAGGATAGGTTTAAGTTTTGAAAATCTAAGGGATTGAAGATAATATAAAACACAGGCAGATCACCCTGGTTTTAAAATTTTAATCTATATTTTTAATATAAGCCTTATTTTTGCGGCCTTTAAAGCTAAATGACCTGCCCGGTGCCGTAAGACCGGGGGTTGTCCCGCAACTCTTCTGCACGGTTTGCGTCATGAGGCCAGAATATTAACGAATAAAACAGCCCATGAAGCTTTCACAATTTAAGTTTGACCTCCCGCTCAATCTCATTGCCCAACATCCTGCAAAAAAACGTGAAGATGCCCGTATGATGGTAGTTCACCGTAAAACCGGCCAGATCGAAAACAAACATTTCAGGGATATCCTGGAGTATTTTGACGATAAGGATGTGTTTGCAGTAAACAACACCAAGGTTTTTCCCGCAAGAATGTACGGACGCAAAGAAAAAACAGGGGCCAAGATCGAAGTATTTCTTTTACGCGAACTGAACAAGCCCAACCGTTTGTGGGATGTGATCGTTGATCCCGCAAGAAAGATCCGTGTTGGTAATAAATTATATTTCGGTGACAGCGAAGAGCTGGTTGCGGAGGTGATAGACAATACAACCTCACGTGGACGTACCATTAAGTTTCTTCATGAAGGAACTGAAGATGAGTTTCGCCAGGTTCTGGAGAAGTACGGTGAAACCCCGCTTCCAAAATACATCAAACGTAAACCGGATGATGAGGACCGTGAACGCTATCAGACCGTTTATGCAAAACATGAAGGTGCTGTTGCTGCGCCTACAGCCGGACTTCACTTTAGCCGCGAACTGATCAAACGTTGCGAGATCAAAGGGATCCGTTTTGCTGAAGTAACCCTGCATACAGGCCTTGGCACTTTCCGGCCTATTGAAGTGGAGGACCTGAGCAAACATAAAATGGATGCGGAATACCATCGTATTGAGGATACCGCCTGTAAGATCGTGAACAAAGCCAGGGAAACCAATCAGCGGATCTGTTCTGTTGGTACCACCACCATGAGGGCACTGGAATCATCGGTAACCGCACAGAAATTATTAAAACCATCAGAAGGCTGGACCAATATTTTTATCCATCCACCTTATGAGTTCAATATTGCTGACGCCCTGGTTACAAATTTTCACCTGCCAAAAACCAGCCTCCTCATCATGACCTGTGCATTTGCCGGTTATGATCTTACCATGGAAGCTTATAAAAAAGCCATTAAGGATAAATACAGGTTCTTCAGTTATGGTGATGCATTGCTGATCGTATGACCTGCTGACCTTACTATAAAAAAACCCCGCCGGCCAGCGGGGTTTTTTATTGGTAAATTATCATCAGATCACAATGAGGAAAACCACGGTTATATAACAACCCAGCGTAAATAAAATGGTGTAGCTGATCAACGAAAAGCCAAAGAACACGGTTGATTTCAAAAAGCCCAGTTTATTGACAATGGAAAACCTTAACGCCCAAAGTAAAATAAATAAAAATACCAGTGGCGTGATGATGGTGAGTAAGCCATTCATTAATGTTTCCTGGTCGGTGGTTTCAAGTGAAGTGATGCTTCTGATGATCAATGCTATGATGGCGGATATACTAAAGAATGCATTGTTAAGATATAGGAAAAGGATATCCGATTCGCGTTTGGTTATTTTGATCTTCAACAGGCTCCTCAAAAACCGTCCGCTTACAACACAAATTATGGCCATGACAAAATAGGCAATGGCAAAAATGATGAACCACATGAATTGCAGGCTCATTTGGGTAAGATCATTATTCAGAATGTCCAGGTTCTCCTTTGAGGTTTCCGGGATCCATTCCAGCTTCACGGCAAAAATGATCATGAACAGCACCAGCAGGGCCAGTTCAAATGAGTGCTGGCAGTTTTCTTTATAATCCAGTTTGTCAAATGGCTTCTTTCTTAAGCATGGATTCCAGAAATAAAGAAAGGATCGTAGAAAATGCCGGATATAGCGATAAAAAAAGCCAAAGATGCTACCGAAAAAATCTTTTACGGTATCTACAATAACCGCTTTGAATACCGTACTGAGTACAGCAGGTTCACGAATGGCATTTTGTGGCTGGATGTATTCTTCGTTGGTATCAACGGAAGCAACCGGAGATTCAATTTGCATAGTTTTGGTATTGGCAGCAAGATAAAAAAGTTTATGGCATGCCATCCCCGGATACGATAAAAAAGAAAGGATCCCCTTAAATAGGATTTATGGAAACTGACCACCCTGTTATTTGTAACCAAAAATGTATATACGCTTACAGTCCAAACAGGCCACTGTTCAATTGTTGCAAAACCATATTTTTCTCGCCAGCGGGTACCAGCATGGAAATATTATGAACGCTTCCGCCATAAGAAACCATTCTTACCTCAATACCCGAAAGACTGTTGAATACTTTTTTCAGTGTTTCCGGATCAGCCGCGATCTCATTCCCTACAATACTCACTATAGCCTGGTTCCTGTCCACAGAAACCGCGCTGAATAATTCAAGTTCACGAACAATATCATTCAATGCCGAATCATTGTCAATGGTAACCGAAACTGCCACTTCAGAAGTGGTGATCATGTCAATGGAAGTGCGGTATTTTTCAAATACCTCGAATACTTTTCTAAGAAAACCATAAGCCAAAAGCATCCTGCTGCTTTTGATATTGATCGCTGTTATTCCATCTTTTGCAGCAACCGCTTTTACTCCGGACGAGGCGGCATTTTCTGCAATGAGGGTACCCTTGGCCTGTGGTTCCATGGTATTGAGCAGCCTTACCGGAACCTTATATTGTTGTGCCGGCCAGATGGATGCAGGATGCAGGATCTTGGCGCCGAAATAGGCCAGCTCCGCAGCTTCATCAAAGCTTAACTGTTCTATCGGGATCGTTTTATGTACAATACGCGGATCATTGTTATGCATTCCACTGATGTCGGTCCAGATTTCACAAACAGCAGCATTCACAGCAGCTGCAATCAATGAGGCCGTATAATCACTTCCGCCGCGTTTTAAATTATCCACCTCGCCCCTTGCATTTCTGCAGATATAGCCCTGTGTGATAAATAATTGCTGGTTGGGAAAATGATCCAGTACCTTTTTTATTTTTTCACGGATCACTTCCACCTGCGGTTCATCATTGGCATCAATGCTCATGAACTCAAGAGCAGGTATCAGTTCATGCGGGATCTTTTGTTCCTGGAGGTAAACGGAAAACAATTTGGTTGAAAGCAATTCACCCTGGGCAAGAATGTCCTTGTTCAAAGCTTCGCTGTAGGAAATGCGAAGAATGATATTGAGGAATTCAAAATGTTCTTTCAGGATATTTTCTGCCTGTTCCAGGGCATCTGCCGTTCTTACCAATTCTGTTATGAATTGCCTGTACTGGCCTTCCAGTGCATCTATCTTTTGCTTTGCTCCTGCCTTATTTCCCGATGACAAATCGTTACCAATGGCCACCAGGGAATTAGTGGTTCCTGATACAGCACTCAGCACAACGATGGTGGGTTCCCTGCCGGCAGTAACCAGCCTGGCCACTTCATGCATGCGCTCTGGCCTGCCCACAGAGGTGCCACCGAATTTCATGATCTTAATACCCCCTGTCCCCCTGAAGGGGGAACTTAGGTCTGAATTTTCATTCCTTTCACTCATTGAATTGTATACTTGATTTTAGATGGAATGCAAAGGTACAGTTGAATATATTTGACTTGACCCTTCCTTCGTCAGGGCATGTTTTTAACTCCTGACTCCTGACTCCTGACTTTTGACTCTTGACTCTTTACCCTTCCTTCGTCAGGGCATGTTTTTGACTCCTGACTCCTGACTTTTGACTCCTGCCCCTTCCTTCGTCAGGGCATGTTTTTTACTTATTACTTTTCATCTCCTAGCTCCAGCCCAAACTTCTCTGCCAGAAACCTCAGATCATCCACAACAGGGCCTAATAAAGGAATTCCTTTTGTTTTTCTTTCTTCTTCCATTTCTCTTTCCGGATCGCCGGGAATGATCACTTTTTCAAAACCTTCAGCTGTTTTTGCCTCACGGAATCTTCCGATCCACTGGTCCATGTGTTGTTTGAATTCATCAGCAGGTCTGAAAGCATCAATTCTCATAGCGCCAAAGAAATGCCCGATGCCTTTTCCGGGCATATTTGTTGGCATGGGTACATAGGCCGGGAATGGAGGCACCCAGGGACCATAATTGGCACCACTCAATACGGCTGAAAAAATATCTACGATAGAACCCAGTGCATATCCTTTGTGACTTCCATGCTCGCGGTCTCCGCCAAGAGGCAGCAGGGCGCCACCGGCTTTTAATTCGTGTGGATCAGTGGATGGTTTGCCCGATTCATTTTGTATCCAGCCCAGGGGAGCAACGCCACTTTTTCGCTGAAGGATCTCCAGTTTTCCATTGGCCGCTGTTGTTGTGGCCATGTCGGCAACAAATGCAGGTTGCCTGCCAGCCGGAATGGCCACGCAAATAGGATTGGTGCCCAGCAAACGTTCAACAGAAAATGTAGGTGCTACCAGGGGACTGGCATTGGTCATGCTGATGCCGATCATATCATGTTCAAGTGCCATGATGGAATGATAGCCTGCTATTCCAAAATGATTGCTGTTTTGCACGCTCACCCAACCGGTACCTACATTTTTAGCTTTGTCTATGGCGATCTGCATGGCTTTGGGTGCTACCACCAGACCAAGTCCGCCGTCACCATCAACAGTGGCAGTTGAGGGGGTTTCATGAATTATTTTTAGCTCAGCGCAGGCATTGATGCGTTTCACATCCCATAACCTCACATAACCGCTCAGTCTTGCGATACCATGTGAATCCACTCCACGCAGATCTGCAGAGAGTAATACCCTGGTAGCAAGCAGTGCATCTTCTTCATTGCAGCCAATTTTCAGGAAAACCTTTTTTGAAAAATCAAACAATTGTTCAAAAGGAAAAATCGTAACGCTCATGGTTGCAAGATAAAGAAGATGGATCTGGCAATGAGGGATGCCTGTGAAAAGTTTCCAGGTTAGGTAAGTGAATACAATAGTTTTTTTCAGAACAATTCATCTTAATTTTTTTTCTGATCCCTCCTCACAAAAAAAGGGAAGCCTAAAATACAACCTTTCGCTGTGTATCCCACCGGCCAAATGCAACTTGCTAGATAAAATAGTTTGCCTTTGATTGTATTATTTGCTGAAGCGATGAGGAAGCCGTTCCTGGATTTAGTTGATGGGATGATCTGCGATTGTTTCAAGAACTCCACCTAACCAGCCATAAGGTTCTACTCCATGCAGTTTGCAAGTTTCTGTTGCTGCAAAATACATAGCTTCATCAACAGCTGCCACCGGAAGGGATTTCTTTTTTTCTTTCCGAACTGAAATTTTTCTTTAATTTCTTCAGGGGTCATTTCATTCAATGAACTGTGCTGGTAAAAACTGTTGTACTCACTTAC
>CAMPIQ010000114.1 GCA_946886475.1 uncultured Chitinophagales bacterium
CCTAACCATGTTTTAAAGTCCGTAACTTTTTCCCTGCTTACTATAGCTTCCTTGTCGGTTTCCGGTTTTAGATGAAGTAAGAGGCGATTTCCAAAATAATCATGTATCTGGGCTACGCTGTCAACCGATATAAAGAAAGACCGGCTGATCCGGAAATATTTATCCGTATCAAGCATTTCATTCAGCTCGTCCATAGTATAATCCACAACAAACTTTTTGTTGTCAAAGGTTTTAAAGAAATTCAGCCGGCCGTCGCTAAAGAAATAGGCTATTTCTTCCACTTCAACCGAAACCAGTTTTTGTCCGTGTTTTACGAGAAATCTTTTTCTGTATTCTTTGGTTTGAAGTTTCTGCTGCAGTTCTTTTACTATTTCGTCAATACTGATCTGTGATGTACCTGGTGCATCTGCGGTATAGATCTTTTTCATTTGCCTGAACTTATCAAGGGCAGCCTGGAGGTCTTCTTTCTGAACTGGCTTCAAAAGATAATCCACGCTGTTTACTTTAAATGCCTTCAATGCATATTCATCATAAGAGGTAATAAAGATCACCGGACTTTTTACCTGAACATGATTGAATATTTCAAAGCTCTGTCCATCGGCAAGTTCTATATCCATCAGGATGAGATCAGGTGAAGGATTGTTTTGCAGCCAGCTTACGGTATTTTTAATACTGTCAGCTTCGCCAACCACCGTTGCATTCTCATCTACACTCAACAACGTTTTCTTCAACTTTTTTACAGCAAGGTCTTCGTCTTCAACAATTAATATTTTCATGTTTATTTTTTTAGTTTTCTATATCAACTAATTGCTGGTTGGCTACTTTACTCCAGATGAGGGGCAGCACAACACTGAAACTTTTTTTATCCTGCAATACCTGAAATCCATTATAGTTTAACAGGTCGTATTTTGATTTGATGTTTTCAAGGCCAATTCCGTTTGAAGGAGCTTTTACGGTTCTTAACTGAAGGTTATTGCTCACAACAAGCTTATTGCCCGAAGTAGTAAAAATGTCGATCATCAGTGGCTTCGTTTTGGATAGCACATTGTGCTTCACTGCGTTTTCCACCAGCAGTTGCAGACTTAAACTAGGCAATAGATAAAGATCATATTTTTTATCGATCTCCGTCATTAATTGAACAGCCTCACCATGCCTGGTCTTCAACAACCTGTAATAAGATTGAATAAATTTTATTTCAGTCTGGAGGGTACTTAACCCATCTTCATTATTTCGCAGTAGGTAGCGGTAAACCTTACTCAATTCATCCAGGAAAACCTCGGCCTGTTTACGGTCTTCCGAGATCAGGGAAGAAAGGGTATTGAAACAGTTGAAGAGAAAGTGAGGGTTCACCTGGCTTTTCAATGTTTCAAATTCCTGTCTGATGGTCAGTTGTTCCATCTTTTCTTTTTCTTCCAGGCTTTCTTTCCATTGTTTAAGCGTATAATCTGCTTCCCACATGGCAGTGGCCACCATGGTCAGTCCAATACCAAGATACAATGCTATCCTGAACATTTGATGGTCGTAACGGTAACCAAATAATTCCACAGCATCGTAACCATTGAAGATGATCCTGTTGGTAAGGTATACAATGGAAATTTGTACCAGGGTAAGGATAGTAAGGCGAAGACTTGTCTGGCGCACTTCAGGAAACTTTATCCTTAACCAGTGCATTACCATGATCTGCAGGTACCATGAAATCAATCCAATGAGGAAGATAAGAGGAAAGGATACCAGCCATTTTTCCGGATCGCTGAAAAATATGGAACCGAACAGCAGGTAATTCAGCAATAAGCACAGGAACGGCATCAGGGTAATGAATGAAATCCATTCCAATTTTGAAGGTTTCATCATTGTCTTCATACTACAGCCATTTCCCTGTTAATAATAAAAGGCATCCGGATATATCTTTCGTTACCGGCTTCAGTAATGATGATATCTTTCTGGCCAAGCAGCCTGAATTTGCTGGCTATATTTTCAAGTACTTCGGAACCTTCTCCGGTTCCATTGATCCTGGGTTGAACATTGTGTTTTATTTCCAGGTCGTTTTCTACGGAATGAATAATAATATAAAGTGGCCTGGAACGGCTGAATGAATTCTGGTTCATTATATTTTCTGTTACCATCTGCAGGGTCAGGGGAGGGATCATCATTTCCTTGTGCGATGCTTCAATGTTTATATTGATGGACAAAGCATTGCAATACCTGGAACACAAAAGATAAAAATAAGAGTTCATAAAACGGATCTCCGTTTCTACTGTTACCAGTTTTTCATCGTTGTTACGTAACAGGTAACGGTATACTTTGCTCATGTGATCAAGGAAATTCTCTGCAAGTTCAGGCTCTTCCTGAATAAGGCTGGATAAGGTATTGAGACTGTTAAATAAGAAATGCGGGTTCATCTGGCTTTTCAGTCCTAATAACTGGCTTTGAACGTATACTTTTTTCAGTTGTTCAGTTTCAGTTACGGTGGCCCTGAATTTTTCGTAGCGGTAAACGCCTTCATTCAAAAATGTAAGGAATACATTCACTACCATCAGTGTTACATAGGCCTGTACAAAATCTGATTCATGGTATTCATATCCCAGAAAATTAAAATGGTCATAGGCCAGAAGGAATAAAGACATGTAGACAGCCGACATCAGAAAGAAAATAGTGATGCAAATGGCCAGTCTTTTATATGATTGATCATCCAGAGGGAACCTGTTTCTCAATGAAATGGCCACGAACCCATAGGTAAGAAAGGCGGAGCCCATTAAAATAAATGTGGTTAGTGTGCTCAGGAAAAATACGGGTGCATTATTGAAATAAACTGGTCCAAAAAGGTAATAATTGAGCAGACAGGTCATGGGCAGCATGCTGGCGAGCAGAATGGGAAAATCCTTTGTGGTATAGGTAGGTATGTTCAAGCTGCGGGGCATTACCACCTAAATTAATTCCTTTCGTTAAGAAATTTATAAAGCGGTTCATTTGACAGCTTTTGAAAAGTATGAATTGTTATAAACAGCGAATGAATTGTATGAATTAAATTCTTAATTATTGATAACCGGTAAATGCAGGAGGATATGCCTAGATCAAATCAAAGGCCTGTGCAAAAATGGTGATCTCGTAATTCGATTCAGCATTCAGCTTCTTTTTGATGTTGCGGCGGTGGGTGGCAGCGGTGTTTTCAGAAATATGAAGCTTTCCGGCGATCTCCGAAGAATTAAAGCCTAAGGCCATCAGGGTAAGAATGGACTTTTCCCTTTTGGTGAGCGAGGCAAATACCTGCTTGTTGCGGCGGAGCAGATTGTTTTCATTCAGCAGCCTTTCAATTTTGGAGGTGAGGTAATGGGTGGTGTCAATTGGTGTGGCTGTTGTTAAGGTAAGCAGGGGTCTGCCCTCATCATCGCGTAAAAATATTTTGGTTGAACTCAGGTACCAGGTCCAGTCATGCTCCACTGAAGGACGCACCTGTTGAAAGAAAGAAACCATTTCGTCATTATTATTTCTTTCGAGCAGGCCCAGAAGCTTTGGTACGTAATCCCTGGCATCTTCAGCATTAAAAAACCTGGAATGATAATTAGGTCCCATCTTTTCCAATTCTTCCATACTTACATTCAGGATCTTTCGCCCGCGCTCAGACATATACACAACAGAAGAATCGCGAATATTAATGATTATAACTACAAGAGGAAGATTATGTTCAAATGCCTTTACTTCTTCAATTTTGGATCTTATCTTTTCATCTAACTGGTTGGAATTGGCTGCTTCGGTTTTGGAATTCATCCGGATCGAAATTATTTTAAGTGACTTTAAATATAATGAAGCAAAGTAAATGGGCGGATAAATAATATGTATCTAAGTGCTTATACTTATGACATTTAGTTCAATTTTTAAAAATACCTGAATACGGGTATACAAATTTCAATATCTATTGATCATATTTGTACTGCATTACTCAAAACGTAATCATTCTTCAAAAAAGAATGCTGAACCAATCAAACCCTATTAAAAAATGAAAAAGATCTCCCTTCTTCTATTGCCCCTGGCATTTTTATTTTATTCGGAATGCGCCGCAGCGGGTATTAATTTTCTTGAGAACCGGACCTGGAAAGAAATTCTTGCACAGGCGAAAAGAGAAAACAAACTTATTTTCCTGGATGCTTATGCCACCTGGTGCGGGCCCTGTAAATACCTGCAAAAGGAAGTTTTTACCGATAAGGAAGTAGGTAATTACTTCAATTCAAAATTCATCAATGTAAAGATTGATATGGAGGCAGGTGAAGGTATTGAGCTGGCTGAATTATACAATGTAGCCTCGTATCCAACTTTATTTTTTATCAATGGAAATGGTGAGGTGGTTCATAAATATATAGGCGCTATGGAATCTGAGGATTTTATAGAACTTGGAAAAACAGCCTTTAATCCTGAAACACAATACTATCCTTTAAAAGAAAAAGCAAAGAAAAATAAGCTGGCCCCTGAAGATTTTCATAACTGGATACATGCTGCAGAAAAACTCGAGGACGAAGACCTGCCCGGCATCGTGAATTCGTATATTTCTTCGGTATCCTATCCTGTTCTCGGAAAAGATATGCTTGAAATAGTAATGGATCATGGCAGTTTAAACGGCAAAAAGCAAATTGATGAATTATTCAGTAATCGCGATGAAGTGTCAGCTACCCTGGGCATCAGTGAAGAATCATTCAATGCAAGATTTCTGGAGAAGATCGTAGCCTTTGGTTTTGACCGTCTGGTAAAAGATGAGATCAACATCAGCCAGTATGAATCATTGATCAGGGCCTACTATCCGGAGCATGTAAAACTTGAAACCAAAAAAGCCAGGGTCAATTATTTTAAGAGCAAAAAGAATAGTGAAAAAGGCCTGGCGGAGCTGAAAGAACTACTCAGTGATCCTTCTTATAAACTAGGTGCAAACGACATGGCTGGCATCATGCTCGAAATGATCGTTACGATTGGAGAAGAAGATAGAGAAAAAGAATTTATCAATCTGGTGAATTCATTCAGGCTCCAAAAAGAGGATGCAGATAAAACATATTACAAAGATTTTACCGTTGCACTGTTGTACTACAGTTTGGAAGATCTTGATAACCTTGAAGTGTATGTAAAGAAATTAACAGACAATGAAAATACACCCGACTCCCTGCTGCAGTTTATAATAGAGCTGCTGGAAGAATAGGCAACAGGCAGGTAAGATGAACACCGGAATTTTCAAATGAATTAAAAAACCCCAGGACTCCCGGGGTTTTTTTGTGTAAAAACCATAAAATAAAAAAGCCCTCAACATATGGAGGGCTTTTTTCGTACCGAGGAGCAGACTTGAACTGCCGACCTCAGGGTTATGAATCCTGTGCTCTAACCAGCTGAGCTACCTCGGCTTGGGGGTTGCAAAAATAAGTAGTTCAGCACTAGTGTAAAACAATTTTTTGTTAACCGCGGGTTATTGGGCAGGTTTAAACGGGAGAGAGCTTTATTTACTACTGCATTTGGCGCTGGCCAGGCCACCGTGGAAGTTTCAATTGATGTTCTCTATGATAAAAAAAGCTTCCGGTAAGGGAAGCTTTTATTTTAATCATCAGGTTATCTGATCATTTATTTACATAAGGATTGGTTTGTCCATCCCCCTGTACACTTTCGCTTTCTGTACGTAAAATGTTGGGGTTGTTATTGGTATTGTTTCCGCTGTTATGCTTGGTTTCTATATAATCTTTAAAGCTCATTACATCCTGGCGGATCATTTTTTCAAATACAGGTGTCAATACCTTGGCAATACCGGCACCAATTTCACCGGCAGGCGGATGATAGCTGATCACTACTTCCAGTTCTGTTCCCTGACCACCCAATGCATCATGAAATGTAACTTTCCCTGCATTATTTATTTGTGAATTTGGAATGGATTGCCAGCCAATCAGGCTGCCTGGTTCTTCTTTCACTATTTCAGCATTCCATTTGATCTTTCCGATATTTCCCGGAACCACAGCTTCCCAATGAGAATGTTTTGAATCGATCTCCGTAACGTTGGAGAGATGTTTCATGAACAATGGCAGATTCTCCAGTTTCCTCCAGAAAGCATATACTTCGTCTTTTGGTTTGTTTACAATCAAACCAGTGCGGATGTTGATATTTGAAGTTTGTGAAACGCCCCTGGTTTTTCCAAGACTTGAATAAACATTGCAATGACCTGAAACACCCCTGTACAGCAGGTATCCGCCCAGCGCGGTTTTTAATAGTCCGCTGATAGGATGATGGAATAAACTTCCAAGTCCTGATGAAAGGAGGTACCCGCCAATGGCAGCACTGGCAATTCTTTCGCCTTGTCCCACGTTAATTACACCACTGCCGCTTTGTGGCTGAAATTCATTGTCGGCGTGCCAGCTTCCGTATTGTTCATTTGCCATAAAAAATATTTTTCGGTGAATGGTTTTATTATGTACAAATAGTTTTTGCAATTATTATGCCCGTAAACCCCGGAGCAGAGGAAGAAGAAGTGAAGTTTGAATTTGGCAATGAAGGAAGTTAGTGCCGGGTACCCTCAACCAGAATGCAAAAAAAGCTTCAGCATTTACTCCGGAAACTTTTATTGGGTGAGTATTATTTTACCCATGAAATGAAATCCATCATCCCGGGTATTTGCTATCCACAATATAAAGCCAGTATCAACATTCCGGATCTTTACCGCTTCCCTGAAAGAAATATTCTTAACAGGTGCCACCATAATGAAAGTGCTTTTATTTCAGTTTTATATCCTGACTTCACCCTGCCCGACTTCAACATTCAAACTGCCCGTTTACCGCAACTCTTTCACTTTCCCTACACCACTAACCCTGCATTCACCATCGACTTCACTTCTGTTTTTCCGGGGTATTCTTCCAGCGCTTTTTCAAGACAATTCATGGCTTCTTCAATATCCTTCAGGTTGAGAACATAGGCAAGTCTGACTTCATTCTTTCCTAAGCCAGGCGTTCCATAAAATCCGGTGGCGGGCGCCAGCATTACTGTTTTATTATGATAAGAAAATGATTCAAGCAGCCATTGGCAAAAGCGGTCTGAATCATCAATGGGGAGTTGGGCAATTGCATAAAAAGCGCCTCCGGGATTAGGACAAAAAACGCCATTCATATTATTCAGCCGTTTTACAAGAAGGTCCCTTCTTGCCATGTATTCTGCTTTGGGTTCATCAAAATAACTGGCCGGCAGATCAACTGCAGCTTCGCCCATGATCTGTGCCAGGCCCGGCGGACTTAATCTTGCCTGTGCAAATTTCATGGCTACATTATACACATCTTTATTTTTTGTGACCAGTGCACCCAGCCTGGCACCACAGGCGCTATATCGTTTACTTATCGTGTCCATCAGTACAACATGATTTTCCATACCATCAAGATGCATGGCACTTACATAGTCTCCGGAATAACAGAATTCGCGATAAGCTTCGTCAGAAAAAAGATAGAGGTCGTGTTTCAGGCAGATCGTTTTTAACGCTTCCATTTCATCCCTGCTGTATAAATATCCAGTTGGGTTATTGGGGCTGCAGACAACAATGGCCTTTGTTTTCGGAGTGATCACTTTTTCAAAATCATTGATTGGCGGAAGGGCAAATCCATTTTCAATGCGGGCCGTAATGGGCACTACTTTTACGCCGGCGGATACGGCAAAGCCATTGTAATTGGCATAAAATGGTTCAGGTATAATTACTTCATCGCCAGGGTTAAGGCAGGCGAAAAATCCAAACATGATAGCCTCCGAACCTCCTGTGGTTATAAGTATCTGTTCAGGGCTTACACTGATCCCTACGGATTTATAATAACCAACCAGCTTCCGGCGATAAGATTCATTGCCGGCACTATGACTGTATTCGAGTACGCGGATATCTGCTTTTCTTACAGCATCCATGATAGATGGCGGTGTTTCTATATCCGGCTGGCCAATATTTAAATGAAAAACCTTTACACCTTTTTTCTTTGCTGCCTCTGCAAATGGAACGAGCTTCCTGATAGGAGAAGGAGGCATTTGCTCACCCCTGTCTGAGATTTTTAACATGCGGCAAAAATACCGCCTTATGAATATCGAACAAGAAACAAAGCATTTTGATTTTGATATTCCGGTAACCTGTCAATTATTTTCCCTGATTAACGTTCGCTTCATCACAAAAAAAATCCCTCCGTCCGGAGGGATTGAATAATATAAAACCTGTTAATTATTTTGAAGTCTTCAGTGACTTGAAAGTTTTTTCGTCCTTGGCAAGTTTGGCCATTCTGGCTTTTTCTGCTTTTTTGAATTCTTCAGTTTTTGTGTAGGCATCAAATGCAGCAGCATCTACTACTTCACCCGTAATATAAACGGTTAACGGTGCCTGTACGCCAGCCAATTTGATATTCACATCTTTTGTGAATTGTCCCATAGCAGCAGCATTATATCCCACTTTTACCAGGGTGCTTGAACCAGGTGCCACCGGGAGTTTTGAATATTCAGGCGTGGTGCAACCACAACCTGCCCATGCATTTTCAATGATTGCTGGTTTATCACTTGTGTTGGTAACTGTAAAATAATATACAGCCGGAACACTTTGCTTGATCTTGCCAAAATTGTATTTATCAACATCGGTTTTGATCACATCGGTTGCTTTTTGCTGGGCAGATGCAGCAAACCCTGTTACGATAGCTGCGGCAAGGATGAATAATTTTTTCATTTTCTTACTGAATTTGTGATTTTAAAAATTGAACAGATGCATTAACCGGAGCGGAACCACCGGGTGCTTTCCATACCGTTCCTTTTATATTGATCTGTTTTGTTTGATTTCCGTTGTATGTAATGGTAATAGGTTTTTCAAAATAACCTTCGGAAGCTGCATTATAGCCCACTTTGATCTGACCGGTAGCGCCCGGTGCAACGGCTTCCCTGCTCCATTCCGGCGTGGTACAGCCACAGGAGGCCGTAACATTATCAAGTTTCAAAGGTACATTGCTCTTATTCACCCATTCAAAAGTGTAATAAACTGGTTTGTTTTGAGGGATCTTTCCAAAATCATGTACCAGCATTTTTAATTCAAGGAGGTCGGCGGCCTGATGTTGTACAGGTTTAAGCACGGCCCCGGATGTCTGGGCCCTTACCAGAGCAAAAAAGAAAATGAATGTTGTTGCTAAAATGAGTTTTTTCATAATAGTTACCGGATTCCAAAAATAAGGCAAACCGGCCGTAAACCATAGCCTTCCGGCCAGGCCTTTTGGATTTTTTAACGATGAGGGCCTAAAGCCTATTTTTGCCACATGGAAAATTCATTCGAAGCCGGTCAGCATTTGGAAAAATTATCATTTGATAATTTCAGGCAGGAAGTCCTGGACGATTACCGTTGGGTATGTATCAGCAGGGAAGTAAGCCTTTTAGGCAGAAAAGAAGTGCTTACCGGTAAAGCCAAATTTGGCATATTTGGAGATGGAAAGGAAGTGGCACAGGTGGCCATGTCCAAATTTTTCCAGCCCGGCGATTTCCGTTCAGGGTATTACAGGGATCAGACCTTTATGTTTGCAAGCGGGCTGGCCACAGTAAAACAGTTTTTTGCCCAGTTATATGCAGATCCGGATGTTGAACACGAGCCCTTCAGCGCAGGCCGGCAGATGAATGCCCACTTTGCCACACAGATGGTAAATGAGCAGGGGGAATGGCTGGATCTGGCCAATATGAGAAATGTATCGGCTGATATTGCACCAACCGCAGGCCAGATGGCAAGAGGTTTAGGACTTGCATTTGCATCCAAATCTTTCCGTAATGTAAAAGCGCTTGGTTCCCTGAGTCACCTTTCCAATAATGGCAATGAAGTGTGTTTTTGCACAATAGGCGATGCTTCTACTTCTGAAGGTCCGTTCTGGGAAACCATGAATGCAGCTGCGGTATTGCAGGTGCCCCTGGCTGTTTTTGTATGGGATGATGGATATGGAATTTCAGTTCCTAAAAAATACCAGACCTCGAAAGCTTCCATTTCAGATGCGCTTAGCGGGATGCAGAAAGAAGATGGCAGCAATGGTATCAATATATATAAAATTAACGGCTGGGACTATGCCGGTATGTGTGAGGTTTTTGAAGAAGGCATCAGGCTGGCAAGAGAAAATCACGTACCTGTACTTTTTCATGTGGAAGAGATCACCCAGCCCCAGGGTCATTCTACTTCGGGTAGCCATGAGCGTTATAAAACACCGGAAAGACTTGAATGGGAAAAGGAATGGGATGGTATGAAAAAAATGAGGGAATGGATCATTGCCAATGTACTGTCCACAAATGAGGAACTGGAAGCCATAGAAAATGAATCAAAAGAACTGGTGCGGGCCGAAAAACAGGCGGCATGGGAACAATATCTGTCTCCCATCAAAAGCCAGGTATCAAGAGCAGTGGATCTGATCGCGGATCTCGGTACTAAAACTGGCAGGGCCGGTGAACTCAATTCCTTTGTAAATGAACTAAAGGCTTTGCGCGAACCCCTGCGCCGGGATGTGATGCGCATTACAAACCTTGCTCTGGAACAGGCAGGCAGTCATGATGCTGCTTTCTGGCTGAAAGATTTTTATAAGGAGCTGAAAGAAGAAAACAGGTCCTTATATAATTCACACCTTTTTCACGAAGGACCTAAGAGTGCATTAAAAGTAAATGAAATCAAACCCGTGTATGCAGACGATGCACCGACTGTAAATGGCTTTGAGATATTGAATCATTATTTTGACCAGCTTTTTGCGTCGAACACAAAAGTTTTTGCATTTGGTGAAGACCTTGGCTTTATAGGTGATGTGAACCAGGGATTTTCAGGTCTTCAGATGCGTTATGGAGAAGAAAGGATATTTGATACCGGCATTCGCGAACATACCATAATAGGGCAGGGTATAGGACTGGCACTCAGAGGTCTTCGTCCCATTGCAGAAATTCAATACCTCGATTATTTACTGTACGGCATCCAGCCATTAAGCGATGATGTATCAACACTGCATTACCGTACAAAGGGAAGGCAAAGCTGCCC
The DNA here is from genome assembly GCA_946886475.1 of uncultured Chitinophagales bacterium. The sequence continues at coordinate 11,003 of CAMPIQ010000114.1, forward strand.
GTTGATCGTTCGTACCAGGGGTCACAGGCTGGAAGGCATCTGGCATAGTGGTTCGCCAATGGGAGTAGTGATCAATGCGCTTCGCGGCATGCATGTTTGTGTACCAAGAAATATGACGCAGGCTGCGGGTATGTATAATACATTATTGCTCAGCAACGATCCGGGAATTGTTGTTGAATGTTTGAACGGATACAGGCTTAAAGAAAAATTGCCTTCCAATTTACCAGATCTTACCGTTCAGCTGGGGGTACCTGAGGTTATCAGGGAAGGTAGTGATGTCACCATGGTGAGTTATGGCTCAACCCTGCGTATTGTTTCCGATGCAGCACAGATGCTTGAAAAAAATGGCATCAGCTGTGAGGTTGTTGATATTCAAACTTTACTGCCCTTTGACATTCATCATAAAATCCTGGATTCGCTTAAGAAAACAAGCAGGATAGTTTTTATTGATGAAGATGTTCCTGGTGGAGCTGCAGCATTCATGTATAATAAAGTGATGGAGGAACAGGGCGGATACCGGTGGCTGGATGTGGCACCAAGAACCATTACCGCCAAAGCACACAGGCCTCCATATGGAAGCGATGGGGATTATTTCAGCAAACCAAATGCAGAGGAGATCGTACATACCGTGAAAGAAATGATGGCGGAATAGCTAAAGGCAGGAGGCCAATGGCTTATGGCTATCGGCCATTGGCCAATAGATCTGTTACAATTTAAATCCCTGTAATGAAGTTGATGATATACCAGATAGATGCATTTGCAGAAAAAGTATTCCGGGGCAATCCTGCTGCGGTTATTCCATTAGAAGACTGGATCGATGAAAAGCTGATGCAGGATATTGCCATGGAAAACAATTTAAGTGAAACTGCTTTTTTTGTAAAAACCGATAATGGGTTTCATTTACGATGGTTTACGCCTGAATACGAAATTGACCTGTGCGGTCATGCTACCCTTGCAACCGCATATGTCATTAAAAATTTTATAGAACCGCACCTGGCAGAGATCCATTTTACTACCGAAAATGCAGGCGTATTGAAAGTATCCGCCAGTGATGGAATATATACGCTTGATTTTCCTTCACGTATGCCAGAACCTTGTGAATGGCCTGACCAATTATTAAAAAGCCTGGGCATCAGTACAGCAGTTGAAGTATTAAAGTCACGGGATTATTTTGTGGTATTGCCCAATGAAGATGCCGTGATGAATGCCGAACCTGATTTCTCACTGATGAAAGAACTAGATACGATTGGTGTGATCATTACGGCCAAAGGCCAGTCAGCCGACGTGATTTCAAGATGTTTTTATCCGGGTCTTGGCATACAGGAGGACCCCGTAACGGGATCAGCACATTGTAATATCGTGCCCTACTGGAGTGAAAAGTTGAAAAAGACCAAATTATTATGCAGACAACGCTCTGCACGCGGTGG
>CAMPIQ010000115.1 GCA_946886475.1 uncultured Chitinophagales bacterium
ATAATATTCTTGGTGGTGTTGTTGTTGTTGCTATTCCTGACCGGTCGATTGGGACTTTGGGAACTGTCAGTCGAAGGATAATTTGTATTTGCCATCTTGAAGGTTTTTAGTTAAACGATATTTGAATTTTTGTATGCTAGGTTGAAACGAATAATTTTGGATTTTCCGCACTCGTTTCGAAAACCGTGCCAGAAAAGTAAAGAATTGATTTTGAATAAAAAACGAAAATGAACCTAGAAAAGATACTCATTGAACTCAAGAAACGCAATTTTAAACCTGTTTATTGGCTGGAAGGGGATGAAGAATTCTATATTGATCAGATGATCAGCTATGCAGAACGCCAGATTTTAAGCGAATCCGAGGCTGGTTTCAATCTTAGCATTTTTTATGGAAAAGACACATCCTGGACTGATCTTTTGAATACCTGCCGTAAATACCCTATGTTTTCCGACCTGCAGGTGGTTATCTTAAAAGAAGCCCAGAGCATGAAGGACATAGATAAGCTGGAATCATATATTGACAAGCCTTTAAATTCTACCTTACTTTTTGTAGCCTATAAAAACAAAAAAGTTGATGGCAGAACCAAACTGGCCAGGCTATTAAAAGAAAAAGCTGTGGTGCTCACCACCAAAAAACTTTATGACAATGAATTGCCCGAATGGACAGGCAACCTGGTAAAATCAAAAGGATATACCATTACCAATAAGGCATTATTTCTGTTGATAGACCATATTGGAAATGATCTTAGCCGGCTTAATAATGAAATTGATAAACTGGTTATGAACCTTTCCGCCAGAAAAAATATCACAGAAGATGATATTGAAACTTATGTAGGCGTGAGCAAGGAATTCAATGTATTTGAACTGCAACAGGCCATCGCTTCAAAAGATCTTTATAAAGCCATCCGGATTGTTCAGTATTTTGACGCCAATCCAAAAGCAGCGCCCATTCAGTTGATCTTTCCTTCGCTTTATAATTTCTTCAGCAAGGTTCAGATGATCTATGGCGTACCATCAAGAGACGATAAGGCTATAGCTGCGGCCATTGGTGTGAATGCATGGTTTGTTAAAGATTATGTGCAGGCTGCAGGAAGGTTCAGTAATGTTGAAATTGAAAAATTATTATTGTTATTGCACCAGTATAATTTAAAAGGACTTGGTGTGAATAATGCCGGCCATTCTGATGCCATGTTGCTGAAGGAAATGGTGGTGAAGATGATTGCTGCCTGATGAAGCTTGTTGTTTACAGCTGTCTGGCTTAGTATCAAATCAGTATCAGGTTAAACTTTATCAACCCGTCAACTCATCAACTATCAACCACATCAACCCAATCCCCATAACTTCGCGCTCAAATGCAGGTCCATTATTCCACCGGTAATTTGCCGGTTTTTAAAAATGCGGTCATTACCATCGGCACTTTTGATGGCGTGCACTTAGGCCATCAAAAGATCATTGATGCCCTTTTAACTGAAGCCAGGTCAGCGGAAGGCGAATCCATTATCATTAGCTTTGATCCACATCCAAGGAAAATTGTTAATCCCGGCGAACCCCTTCAATTGATCAATACACCAGCCGAAAAAACGGAGCTCCTTTCAGGCACAGGCATCGACCACCTGGTGATCGTTCCGTTTGACAGGGAATTTGCTTTCCAACCTGCCGATCAGTATATAGCTGATTTTTTGATCCGCCTGTTCCAACCCCATACCATCATCATTGGATATGACCATCATTTTGGAAAAGGACGCCAGGGAAATTTTGCACTGCTGGCTTCACAGGCCGACCGGTATCATTACCGTTTACTGGAAATTCCAAAATATATTCTGGATGAAATAGCTGTGAGCTCTACAAAGATCCGAAATGCCATTACAGGCGCTGAAATTGAAAAGGCCAACAGACTGCTTGGATATGATTATTTTTTTGAAGGCACGGTAATTCACGGTGATAAGCTTGGCAGAACACTTGGATACCCCACAGCCAACCTGAAATATAATGATCCCGATAAGATTCATCTGGGCCATGGAGTGTATGTTGTACAGGTGAAACTTGGTGAAAGATCACTGAAAGGAATGTTAAGCGTAGGCACCAGGCCAACGCTCGAAAATTCCGATGAAAGAGTAGAAGTGAACCTCTTTGATTTTGATGAAGATATCTATGGAGAAACCCTAAAAGTTACTGTAAAAAGATTTTTAAGAAATCAGGAAAGATACAATTCGCTTCAAGAACTGATCAAACAACTGGCTATTGATAAGGCAGAAAGCCTGAATATCCTTTCTTAGCCATTTCCCTTTGTTAATTTGAGCCAACAATTTTTAATTTCAATATTCACGGCCTGTCTTAATTCAGGAAGCAGCTTTATCAACTGACCAGCAGGCCGGCCAGGCAACTTTGTCAACTAATCATCCAATCCCTACATTTGCCCCATGTCTCTCTACTCCAAACGTGGCGTATCGGCGCAAAAAGAAGAAGTTCATGCTGCAACAAAGAATATTGATAAAGGTTTATACCCAAAAGCATTTTGTAAGATCTACAAAGATGTGCTGGGACAGGATGAACAATGGGTGAACGTAATGCATGCTGATGGTGCCGGTACCAAAAGCATACTTGCCTATTTATACTGGAAGGAAACCGGGGATCTTTCTGTATGGAAAGGTATTGCGCAGGATGCCATTGTTATGAACCTGGATGACCTTTTATGTGCCGGAATCTATAAAAACATCCTGTTTTCGTCATCTATCGATAGAAATAAAAATCTGATCCCGGGAGAGGTGTTGCAGGCTATAATTGAAGGCACGCAGGAATTTTTTGACAAGATGAATGACCATGGAATTGATATTGCATTCCTTGGAGGAGAGACGGCTGATGTGGGGGATGTAGTTCGAACCATAGCCGTAAACGGCACCATGGCTGCAAGATGGCCAAAGAATAAACTTGTTACCAATGAAAAGATCCAGCCTGGAAATGTAATTGTGGGACTGGCAGGATTTGGTAAATCTGTTTATGAAAATGCATATAACAGCGGAATTGGAAGTAATGGATTAACCAGTGCACGCCATGATGTGATCAGTAAATATTATAAAAAATATCCGGAAACTTTTGATGACGCACTGGATGATGAAGTGATCTATATCGGAAGTTATCGACTTACAGATAAGTTATCCATTCCATTCAGGGGGGAGAATTTTGATACGGATGTCGGCCAATTGGTAATGTCACCCACAAGAACCTTTGCCCCGGTACTGAAAACCATGCTGGAAGAAGATTTTGAAAACATCCATGGTCTCATTCATTGCAGTGGAGGCGGACAGACCAAGTGCTTGAAATATGTACCCGAAAATGTAAATATCGTTAAGGATAATTTATTCCAGGCGCCGGAGATATTTAACATCATACAAAGATCAAGCGGATCTGATTACAGGGAAATGTTCCAGGTATTCAATATGGGTTGCCGCATGGAGATCTATACCAATGAAAAAAATGCTGACCACATCATCAGCATTGCAAATGAATTTGGTATAGATGCCCGGGTGATCGGCAGGGTAGAGGAAGGATCAAATAAATTATCAATCGTATATGGTAATGAAACGATTATTTACTGAATCGCATAACTCAGGGCAGGCCTGCGAAGCGTTCTGCCGTTTTTATTGATCCTGATTTCGGCAAAGGTTAATACTTTGTCAGCCCTGGTTTCTGCAATAATTTCTTTCGTTCTGGCATTGAAATCGGCGCCTTTATTTATATAGTGAATCAGCTCTCCATTCTGCATTTCTCCAACAACCACAAATTGCACCACATCTTGGGCTTCAGCAATGGGAAGCCTTTTCATGGTAATGGCATCATCGTAATTCATTCTCTGAACCCTGGTTATTTCCTCATCATCCGCAATCACAAATGTGATGGGTTGTACATGATAGCTGATGACTTTTTTATTACCAACCAATGCAGGGTTCCATTTTGGAGATTTCTCAATTATATTCAAAACACTTTTACCCAGATCATAACCCGGATCTTTTACGATCGAGGGATTTGATATACTGCCATCGAGTTCAACAATAAATTTTACATAGACAGTATGTGTGCCACCGGGAGCACCGTTTTCAGCCGCTTTCATGATGATAGTTTTGAGATTTTCCTCCAGGAATTTTCTCCATTGCACTTTATCGACCGAAGCTTCTACATCAACCCTGGTTGGTATTTTCTTTTTTGGCACTGTATCCATTACATCTACAGCACCTTCAAAGATGATCACACCATTTTTTGCTTCTTCTCCATAAAGTTTTATGGCCTCAGGATCATTTTTATCATAAATGGTGGCCCTGTGCCCACGGAACCTGATGCTTTCAATGCCATCCACTTTCAATTTTTCGCCATTCAGAAAAACCAATGGCCTGGCTTCCCCTTTGCTGATCTCACCTTTTCGCAATTCGAATTCTGTAGCAGAAAGTTCAATTTTATTTTTTGATGGCTGAATCTTGCCGGTTTCTTCATTAAAATGTGATGGAAGTTGATCAAGAAAATTTTCTATACCATTTAGGATCTTTTGAGCTATCATTTTTTGATTAGCAGGATCTGAAACAAATTTTCTGTCCTTATCGTTGGTGATGTAGCCACACTCAATTAAAATGGAAGGACAGGAATTGAAATTAAGCACGTAAATACCAACGGTTCTGGTAACCAGCTGCGGCTTAACCGGTATGATCTTTCCTAATTCGGAAACAATGGCTGATCCCAGCATTTTACTTTCTTCAAGTACCCCGGGATTTTTGTTTGGAATTATTACATAGGCACCATTTTCAATTGAAGTTCCGGCACTGGCGGCCAGATGCAGTGAAATGAACAGGTCTGCATTTTTTTCTTTTGCAAATTCCACCCGTTGATTTAATCCCACATCCTTTGCACCTTCCCTGGTTAATTCAATACGTATGTTGGGACTTGAATTCAGTTCCCTGATCTTTTGCGCTATTTGCAGAACAATATCATCTTCGTATACATTATCTGAAGCCGCACCGCTACGGTTACCTTCAGGTTTTACACCATGACCTGCATCAATTACAACCACAAATTCCCTGTCTGTATCTTCAAATTGCCTGATCTCTTTTGGTTTTAAGGTAAATGCAGCAATGGTAATAATAATAACCACGAATGCTGCCAGTCTGATAAAATAATTCCAGCCGGGATGTTGATTTTTTGTAAGCATGGCGAGTCTCCTTTTAATTGAGGTTTGAAAAAACTGGTTGGTAATAGAATTGAATTGCTGAGGATAGGCTGATTGCAGGATCATGGCTGCAAATGCTTCTGTACCGTGTTCCGCTACTGATTTTCTGTCGGCAATAAATTCATGTACATATTTCAATTCTCTTCTGATAAGCCAGAAGATGGGGTTGATCCAGAAAAAGATCAAAGCACATTGTATAAAAAGTTTATCAAGTGTATGTTTCTCTTTTACATGAACCAGTTCATGCTGGAATATCCTTTTTCCTGTTTCAGAATGAAGATCAATGTCGCGGTTCCAGAAAATAAAATTGAAAAATGAAAATGGAGTACCCGGAACAGCAGTATTAACAAAACGAACTTCCTGAATCACCTTCACCATGTGTGTTTTCAGTATGGAAAAAATTCTATATAAAGACCTTATCAATAAGATGAGTAATACAATCGATACAATTAAATAGCTTAAAACCAACCATTGGTCCTGAGATGCCGGTGCACTGCCGGTGATAGTGATTTCTTCCATATAAACGCCGGCATCATACACTACCTGCAATGCCTGGATAGCCTGGTTAGGTTCTTCATTCATGTAATTATAAACTGTTACCTGGATGGCAGGAATAACCAGAGAAAGGATCACCGCTATGAGGAGGTAAAACCGGTTCCATTGATGAAAGGCCTTGTTGCGGAGCGCCATAAAATAAAACAGGAATAAGATGGCTGAACAAGCGGTTACCTTGATCAGGTAATAAAGAGGTTCCATCATTTTTTTGTTTTTTTCAGTTGTTGCAATAAGGTTTCAAGATCTTCCAGACTGATACTGTTTTCCTTAACCATAAAAGAAACCGCTTCACTGAATGAACCACCAAAATATCCTTTCACCAGGCTCTTCATAGTTGCCTTTGAATAGGCATCCTTGCTAACCAGTGGATAATACTGATGCTGTCGTCCAAAAACTTTAACATCTACAAATTCCTTATCCATAAGGATTTTTAAAATGGTGGCTACTGTATTCTGGTGTGGTTTGGGTGCAGGAAGTGCATCCATAATATCCCGGATAAATCCTTCTTTTACCTTCCAAACCACCTGCATTACCTGTTCTTCGGCTTTGGTTAATGTTTTCATGTTCTGATTTATATAACGCTAACCTATAACTAATATTTTAGTTAAACAACTAATTTTTTAGTTTTACAAATAAATAACGGTTGCTTGGCCATTCTTCTTTTATTTTGCACAAAACAAAAACGAATGGCGGAATCAATCGTTCAGATCAGGCACGCGAATATTTATCAGGGCAATAATATGGTGTTGCAGGATGTGAACCTTACGGTAGAAAGAGGAGAGTTTGTATACCTGGTAGGAAAGACCGGCACAGGGAAGTCCAGCCTTCTTAAAACGCTGTATGGTGAATTACAATTAAAAGAAGGAGAAGCTTCCGTAGTAGGATATGATCTTAAAACCCTTACCTGGAAAAAAGTGCCCTTCCTGAGAAGAAACCTGGGTGTGGTTTTTCAGGATTTTCAATTGCTTACCGACAGGAATGTAAATGATAATCTCAAATTTGTTTTAAAGGCCATTGGCTGGAAAGATGAAAAACTGATGAACGAAAAGATCAGTGATGTACTTGATAAAGTTGGATTGAAATCAAAAGGATTTAAAATGCCTTATGAAATGAGTGGGGGAGAACAGCAAAGAGTGGACATTGCCAGGGCCCTGTTGAATTCTCCCAAACTGATCCTTGCAGATGAACCTACCGGTAACCTGGACCCCGAAACATCAGATGAGATCATGCAATTACTGATAGCCATTGCAAAGGATTATGGAACGGCTGTAATCATGGCCACGCACGATTATATGGTGATACAGAAATATCCTGCAAGGATGGTAAAAACAGAAATGGGAAGAGTTATCGATAATGCTAGTATAGTGCATTAAGCTTTGCAGCATTTTTTATGTTATTATAAACCGCAAGCACTTCGCCGCGGTTTTTTTTATGCTCTTCAGTAAAAGCAAGTTCATATAGTTCAATAAGTTTTTTTCTGAAATCATCCTTGTTATTGGCAATGGTGACCAGGTGTTCCACTCCACTACCTGCAACGCCCTGTTGATTACTGATACAAAACCTTCCTTCTGTAAGTGCATGCAGAACTTTCAGCTTAACTCCAGTGGCATTCATAGAAGGCAATACATTGATATGCGCATCGCGGATCAATGCATCCAGCTCCTCCATAGATGGCCTGTCGATCAACCTCAGGTTCCCTGCATTTTTTGCAAGCGACTTCAATTGTCCGGAAATACCATTTCCGGCAATTACCAGTACCATATCGAGCTTACGGAAAACCGCTGCCAGCCATTCGGCAGCTTTTACATTTTCAGCCACTTTCATATTGCCATGATATAAACAGTAATCCCCTTTGCCTTCCCTGATCCTGATTTCCTGCCAGGGAATAAAACAGGGAATAAAATGAAACTGCCTAAGTCCTGCCCCCTGGAATTTTTCCATATCCAAACTGGAAAGACAGGCATATTTTACCGGGTATTGAGCCAGCCTTTTATAATACTTATGAATTAACCTGCTCTCCAATGAAAAATATAATCTACGAACCATGCCGGGTTCCTGAACAGCAAGCCGTTTATAATACTCCGCTTCTTCATTGTGCATCCTTACCACAATTCTTTCCTTTTTATTTATAAATGGAATGATGCCGCTGCAGTGTAAACCTTCAAGCAATATTGGATATTCATCTTTATTGAGTTTTTCAATGAGTTGCCGGTTGATCCTTGAGTTAATAATATAGGGAACCTGGAGCGATACCGAAGAAATGCCTTTCCTTTTATAAGCATGAATTTCGGAACACCATTCTTCCAGCCCTTTAACGCCCCGGCTATTATTGTAATCAAAAAAATGAAGTATGATCTTACGGCCACTTTGTGCCAGGGCAATGATCTTATAATACATATCAATGGCCCCTCCATAATCGGGAGGTGATGGCGCATCGAGGCATACTATATGTATGGGATTATTCAATTTCAAAAACCTTTTTATAGAAATCTACCAGAATTTTCTCTTCATTCTGCCAGCAAAAAACCGTTCTGGCCTTTAACGCGTTCATTTGCATTTCGCTCAACAAGGCATCATTTTCCATTACAGAATTAATGGTATCTGCAATGGCAGGCGGCGTCAGTTGATCCAGCAAAACAGCCACACGGAATTGCTCATTGATCCTTTTATATTCAGGATAGGCCATAGTTAACTGGGGAAGGCCTGCATGCATGTATTCTGTAAATTTATTAGGCAGGGCCATAAACTGGTTAATGCCTTCCTTCTCGGCCAGTCCAATGCCCAGTGTGGCTTCCAGTGCTGTTTTCCTGAGTTCATGCGGCAGCATCATACCTTTTAATTCAATTTTTTCTTCTACCTTATTTTCGCTGATCAGTTTTTTTAATTTCTCCATGAAATTGCCATCACCGCAAATTACCAGGGGGTAGTTGACCGCTTTCATTGCCGGTATAAGGTATTCAAAACCCCTTCCTTCATTTACCGCGCCCTGGTATAACAAAAACTTCTGTTCCATTTTAACAGGACTATCATTTATCAATACCGGTAGGTTCCTGATAACCAAATAATCACGCTGGTATTGTTTCCGGAATTCTTCGGCCAGTCCCTGACTAACCGTATATCCAAGCCTGAATGAGGGCACAGCAAATTTCTCTATGAACATCCATATTCTTTTTACTGCAGGCCTGGTTCTTACTTCTTTCAGTTCGGTAAAATATTCATGGGCATCGTAAATCCTTTGAACTGATTTGATACGGGAAATGAATAAGCAGGGCAAAATGGTATCAAGGTCAATGGCACAAATTCCATCCATTTTTTTGAATAGCAGGTATAGGAACAACCTCAGGTTATATTCCGAGTAAAACAAAAAACCCTTATTAAATAAACAGCGGATCCTTTTCTGGCGGAAATTTTTTTTTTCTAAAGGAAGTGATGATTTTAAAACCCTGCCAACGATCACTACTTCAAAACCTGACTGCGCAAGAGATGTACAGATGCGATGCATCCGCTGGTCGAAATTCAGATCGTTAGTTACAGTGAAATAAATTCTTTTCAATATGCCTGGATGGTTTTTGAATAATCTGTTTGAAATCGGGTGAATCAGATAATCATCAAAAATAAGGTCATAAAAAACAAAACCCCGGAATGATCCGGGGTTTACTGAATGATCAGAAATTAACGTTCATATCATCACCCGGATTTTCAACCCGGTTGGATTTGCGTTTGAAAAGACTGGCATCGAATTTACCAAAACGCCAGTTGAGGTTCAATCTTACCACCTGTGCATCTCTTCTTCTTTCAGCATCCTGAATAAAGAAAGAGGTTTGTGTGAAGGCATCATACTTTCTTGACCTGAAAATGTCATTTATATTTAGCGATATGGAAGCTCTCCTTTCTTTCAAAAATTCAAATCGGATACCGGCATCCACTCCAAAATTGGGACGGATATAACCTTGTGCAGCTGAACCGCCGCCGCCAAACATACCACCCCCTCCAAATCCACCACCACGGCCGCCACCACCGCTTCCACCAGGAGCAGAAATGATCTTTGACTGGTAATCGGCCGACAACTGAATTGAAATATTCTTCGGAAGGCGGAATGTATTATTCACTTTAAAGAAATAGCTCAGGAACTGGTCCTGCTGCGGCTGACCGGGCAGGTCCACATCAATCTTTGCTGTAAAGAAATTAGCGTTGGTCATGAGGTCCCACCACTTGGCTATTTTATTCCTGCTGATCAATTCCAAACCGGTAACATAACTATTGTTGGCATTGATATAACTGCTCACCTGCATTACACTGTCATAGGCTGGCACATATTCAGCCTGCTGGTATCGGGTGATCAGGTCATTTGTATTTTTAAAATAAACGGAAGCGAGTAAGTTATCCCTGTTCTTAAACATTTTGTTATACGACAGTTCAATTGAATTGGTGAATTCAGGTGTTAATGCCGGGTTACCACGGCTTACATTAAACACATCAGAAATATCGGTAAAAGGAAATAACTGCCAAAAATTAGGGCGGTTGATCCTGCGGCTGTAATTTAACTGAACATCATTATTGTCATTGATCTTCTGGCTAAGGAACAAACTCGGGAAAAGACTGACAGGAAAATCAATTTTAAATGACTGGTTCTTTGAAACCAGGTCGCCTTCATAATTGGAACTTTCAGCTCTCAATCCAAGTTGATAACCAAAGTTTTTGATCTTGTTGGAGAAGGTGGCATAAGCGGCATATACATTATCAATGCTGTTAAAAACCACATTTTGTTCTGTGATCGGTGTTTTGGTTCCTCCTGCGCTTACATTGAAATAGTCTGTTCCGCTATTCATTTTCCTGATAGAGGCACGAGCACCCATTTCGAATTTGGAACGGTCGTTAATCGGATTACTGTAATCTGTCTGAAAAATAATATTCTCATTATCACCTTTTCCCATCTGCTCCTGACCGTATGAATCATCGTAAACCATTCCCGGCAAACTATAATAATCGGAATTAATAAGATTATTGTTCTCATTTTTTCCTTTCATATAATTTATATCTGCCGTGATCTCACGTCCGGCTTTGGGGAAGTTGTGTTTATAGCTTATCTGTGAATTCATCCTTTTAAACTCATTGGTTGAATTACTCACGCGTTGAAGTAATGAATCTTCACTGCCATTATTTCCCAGGTCGGTATAAATAAAGCTTTTGCTGTTGGGGTTCATGTTTCCTCCACCAAATCCCTGTGCAATGGTTATGGTGTTCCTGTTATCCATGAAGAAATCTATACCAACACGCCCAAATCCAAATTGTCCTTCCATTACGCTTTCATCAAGCTGCCTGGAAGAATAGGGATTACCAAAGAAATTGGTTCTTTTTGTATATCCGTCACCCTGTGATTTTCTCTGATTGATCATGCCACTGGCAAAGAAATTTATTTTGTTCTGTCGGATATTGATATCACCTCCGCCTCCGATCCTGGCCCTTGAATCAATATTAAAACGCACATTTCCACTATAACCTATTCTTTTATTCTTTTTCAAAACAATATTGAGAATGCCGGCAGTACCGCCTGAAGCATCGAATTTTGCAGAAGGATTGGTGATGATCTCTACACTTTCAATAATGTCGGCAGGTATCTGCTCCAGTGTAAGGTTAGTTGGCCGGCCATCAACAAAAATCTGTGGGGCGCTGTTCCTTAGTGTAACGTTTCCATCGATATCCACATTAAGAGAGGGAACATTTTTCATGATATCAACCGCTGTACCACCTGCAGAAACCAGGTTTTTGTCTACATTAAATATCTTACGGTCAATTCCCATCTGGAAGATAGGCTTACTGGCAGTAACTGTTACATTGCCCAGAACCTGCGCATCAATTTCAATGGTGATGTTCCCAAGGTCCTTATCCAGTACGCTCATCATAGCAGCAGGGTCATTCCCGCCGCCCCGGTTGGGCATTTCGAAAGCCACAGCCTGCTCGTAATCCTTATAACCGATTCCGGTAACTTTTAATTTGTATTTTCCAAAAACGGGAATGTTCTCAATGCTGAAATCACCGGAAGGGGTGGTAAGCATGCCGCCTACAATCACTTCTTTTGGTTTTTTTGTTACAGAGTCCATCCTGTTGGTAACGAGGGTCACTGATGCGGCTTCGATTCCTTTATTGGCCACATCAACAATTTTTCCGTAAAATCTTCCTGAAAGTTGTTGTCCGTTCCGCTGGCCGGGCATCTGGCTAAATCCTGAATACGTTGCAATACAACACAGTGCCAGAGCTAAAATCTTCTTCATGTGCATTTAATGTTTGAGTTTGCAAATGTAAACCAGCATGGAAGGGAAGTGGGTATGCATTAACCTTATTTAACAATAAAAAATAGATGAACGGCAAGAGTTTGGCGTTTGAAGTAGTCAATTCATTAAAAGCAAAAAGCTTCTGAAATTTCAGAAGCTTTTGGGTGGCTAACCGG
>CAMPIQ010000116.1 GCA_946886475.1 uncultured Chitinophagales bacterium
GCCTGGAACACTAAGAATGCCAGGCTAAACATGAGCAGTTTTTTCATTTGTACTTGTTTTGGTTATTATGTTATTTCAAATTGGTTCTAATAATTTAAAAAGGTCTTTTCTGCCTTTTCCATCTCTTTGGTAAATGCATCATAACCCTTCATTTTCCCTTCATGCTTCTTACAGAAAAAATAATTGATATGGGCAATTTCTTCAAGCCTTAGCCGGTCTATCATCCTGAGTAATAAATTATAATCCGCCGGATAGGTACGGCCTTCCTTATCAATATCACCAAGCCGGTGATTTTTCTGCATATCGTATAAAATATTCAGGTCTCTTGCTATAGAAAAAATGGCAAGCGGATCATCCTCATTATTCTCAAGTACAAGCAGATTATAATAAAGGTTCCTTGCAAGGTTTTCCTGATCATACAACAGCTGTATGATCTCCGGCAGGATATCTTTCTTCAGTTGCCTGAAAAAAATTTCATTCACCAAAAATTTTTGTCCGCCGCTGGTCCCGCGTATGGAATCCTGCAGCATTGCCATCCTTAATTCACAATCAGGGTGTGTTCTTAAAGAATCTTTTTCCTCAGGTGTGAGGGGCGAATCACCGGCATCCATCTGCGCGAAAATGGAAGATGTTTTTTCTATCCATTTTCTTTTGAACGGGTATCCTTCAAAATCAAATGCCTTTTCGGTTTTCAATGGCGGGAATAGAGCTGAATCATCCACCTTGTTTAATTTTTCAAGGCAGGTAGTGATTGCACTGCAATCATACCCTGTATGCTTCATAAACATAAAGGCCTGAAGGTCGGCTTCTGCTTCATGTGCCCTGCTATGCCGGCGGCTACCGAATGTCATTTTTTTCAGGAGCTCTTCCAGTTGCGACCAAACCTTATATTCTTCTTTTGAAAGTCGTTTGATCTCCTTTTTAAATGCCTCACTGTTATAGGTCTCTATATGTTCCCTGATGGTTTTATTACTATGATCCAGATAATAATGCGCAAGTTCATGACAAATAATAAATGCCAGTTCTGCTTCATTCTCCAGGAAAAGGACCAGTCCACCGTTTACCGCAATACTTCCATCACCCATGCTTACTGCATTGGGCCATTCATCGCGGGTAAAAACAACACGGGCATCGGAACCTTTCAATACAGGATTGGCATCAATGATCTTTCTTACTATGGATTGCAGATAGAGGTGTTGTTGAGCCGAGGTTACTACCCTTTTGCTTTTCCAGAATGCGGCAATACCTTCAAAATGGTTTTCGTATACTTTTTTAAAACCCTCCGCATATTCCCCCGTTGAAGTAGAAATATATTTATCTTTTTTGATCATGGTCTGCTCATAAAATTGTTTCCTGAGCGCAGGATCGTCTTTCCAGAATATATGAACAGGCTGTTGTGCTTCTGAAGAACAGGCAATGGTGAAAAAGAAAAATAAAAGCAGAAATTTTGATAGCAGCATAGCTTTGACCCCGATAATCTTCAACTTCGTCAAATATATCTACTGCCACCTGTAATTTCAAGTGTCTGGAAAAATAAATGAATAGGTGCTGTATCCTTCCCAAACCCGGATAGGTGTGCCCGCTGAAAATTCATTTTTTGCGGCTCCAGACTATATAATCGGTTTGCGGGATCTTTACCGTTCCAAGCTGCCGGAGTATGGTAACCAGTTGCCCCCGGTGATAGGTACCATGATTAAATAAATGCAGGACCATCTGGTAAACGGGTTGTTTAAAACTTTCTCTTTTTGAATTCTGATACCTGAACTCATGCTGAAACATATGTTCTCCTGCATGGCTCACCCATTCCAGCCATAGTTTATCCTGGTTTATTAATTGTTGGCTGAGCGTTTTGAAACTGCCTTCAAAATCATGACTGGGTATTTTTATATGCTCCTGAAGTTTCATTCTTTGCCACCAGATGCTTTCGGCATCCCAGATATGCAATACAGTAGTGTAAAGACTGTTGAAACTACTGGCAACTTCCTGTCTGCATTTCTCTTCAGGAAGCTGGTTGATAGCTTCCAGTAACAGCTGGTTGGCCCAGATATGGTATCTTCCAAATTGAACTAATAATTCTTTCATGCATTCATGATTTTATCATTCATACATGCAGGCATCGTTATTCTGAATAATTTTGAATGCGTTTCAAACCACTAATTAACAAAAAACCCAGGCATAATGGATAAAAGTTTTACACTAACCGGTTTTGGTTCTGCAGCTATTCACGCTGGTCATGAGAAAGATCCGCGGTATGCGCACCAGGTTCCTATCTATGCTTCCAGTACTTATGTATTTGACACAGCCGAACAGGGAATGCGAAGGTTCAGCGGCAAGGAAGAGGGTTATATTTATGCTCGCTGGGGCAATCCAACGGTTACAGAAGCGGAAGAGAAAATTGCAGCACTTGAAGGCTTTGACCTGGATATACCATTAAAAGGTTTGTTGCATGCTTCGGGTATGTCCGCCATCACCACCCTTTTTCTGGCGAATCTTGAAAAAGGCGATAAAGTGCTGACCCATTATTCCCTGTATGGAGGCACAGATGAATTACTTCAAAAGATCTTACCTGCTCTGGGTATAGAAGCCGTGATCATTGATCTTAGAGATACCACACAGGTTGAAGACGTGATAAAGAAGGACCCATCCATAAAAATGATGTATCTGGAAACACCTGCCAACCCAACCATGCAATGTGTTGACCTCAGGCAACTGACCGGAATAGCCAGGCAGAATAAAATACTGGTTGCCTGCGATAATACATTTGCCACACCTTACCTACAGCAGCCTTTCAAATATGGGGTTGATTTTGTAGTGCATTCAACCACTAAATTTTTAAACGGACATGGTACTGCCATAGGCGGAATTTTACTGGGAAAGGATCTGGAACTGATGAAAAATCAAATTACAAAAGTTCACCGGCTTCTGGGTGGCAATTCAAATCCGTTTGATGCTTTTTTATTGGTGCAGGGAATTAAAACGCTTGAAATAAGAATGGAACGGCATTGTGCCAATGCAAGGGATGTTGCCGTTTACCTTGAACAACATCAGGCAGTGGCAAAAGTTAATTATGTTGGACTTTCTTCCCATCCCGATCATGCCATTGCATCCGGCCAGATGAAACTGGGTGGAGGAATGCTGAGTTTTGAATTAAAGAAAGGCCTGCAGGGAGGAATTGATTTTATGGATAAATTAAAAATGTGTACAAGAACCGTATCGCTTGGTACAGTAGACACCCTGCTTTCGCACCCCGCTTCTATGACACACTACAGTGTACCCAAAGAACAAAGAGAAAAATACGGCATATCAGATGGGTTGATCCGGATGAATGTGGGCATTGAGAACATAGCTGATATTATTGCGGACCTCAATCAGGCCTTATATTCATAATAGTTTAAAACAAAATGGAAGATGATTATTAAGCATTGAATGGATCATCTGTATTTTTCGCCGGCACTTCCAAAACAAAAATTTTTTAAAAATGAAATGGGCGGGCTTATTGCAGTGATGCATATTCAATAAACTGGAACATTCAAAACAGAAAGAAACGATGAATATCAGGATCAGAAAGGCAACGAAAGAAGATTGCCCGCGGATATTAGAATTGGTAAAAGAGCTGGCCGTATATGAAAAAGCGCCCAAAGAAGTAACTGTTACATTAGAACATTTTGAACAAAGTGGCTTTGGATACAAACCGGTATGGTGGGCCTTTGTGGCCGAAGTAGATGGCAGCATTGAAGGCTTTGCACTTTTTTATATCCGGTTCAGTACCTGGAAAGGACAGAGAATGTACCTCGAGGACCTATATGTAACCAATGAAATGAGGGGAAAAGGACTTGGCAAACTATTGTTCGATAAATTGATCATGGAAGCGAAAAAAAGAAAACTCAACGGCATCATGTGGCAGGTGTTGGAATGGAATGATACGGCCATTAATTTTTATAAAAAATACGATACGCATTTCGATCCGGAATGGATCAATTGCGGGATTTATTTTAAACAGGTATAATTTTTAAATAATTCCCTGGCAGCTTACAAATAATAAAAGCCGGACATCATCCGGCTTTTATTATGTAGAAGAATCAGGTTAGAGAACAAGGAAGATAAGTAAAAGCACTACCCATACACCAAATCCTATCCATGCCCATTTGGTTCTTGCTGCTTTATTATCATCGCTGATCAGATAAGCAATCAATACTCCAATTAAGCCCAACAGAAAACCCAGTGCAAAACCTCCAAGGTTGAATCCATCGGGTGCCTGCGACCTGGAAGCAAATTTGTTTAGTTTTTTGCTATTGATGGTACCATCAGCATCAATACTTTCCCTTAATTGTTTTTGTGCAACCCTGAAACCTACTTTATCAACAAGTTTCATTTTGGCTCCGGTGATCTTTTCAAGTTCCTTTACTTTCATTTGGGAAAGGTCAAGCAATGAAATTTTCTTTCCATCTTTCCCTACAGGGATCATAACATCAGCAGCGTTTAGTTTTGCAGGTTTAACAGGTTCAATAGTTGCATTTGAACCGGCAAAAGTTATAGCTGAAAATGCCATAACTGTAATAAGGGTGAAAATTTTTCTCATACTTAAAGGTTTTGTGGTTAATAAATTGAATTTATTAAAAAATATTCACATGTTCAGTGGAAATATTTTACTAAAAAACCTCCCGTTAAGGAGGTTTCAATGATGAGCAATTTTGAATATTTTCTTCCTGCCGGTTTTTAGTAACAGGCAATCATGTTATTTAAAATTAATCAGCTAACGCCATCGGTCTGCACTTCTTTATTGATCTTAAGAATTAATCCCTGCAATACTTTTCCGGGCCCGGCCTCGGTAAATAAAGTAGCTCCATCAGATATCATGGCCTGAACACACTGGGTCCATTTTACAGCTCCGGTCAATTGTTCAATTAAATTTTCCTTGATCTCTTCCTTATTGATAATGCCTTTTGCGGCGATGTTCTGATACACCGGGCATGAGGGCGAATGAAAATTGGTTTTTTCAATGGCGGCCTTCAGTTCCTGTCTTGCAGGTTCCATCAGGGGTGAATGAAATGCGCCACCCACCGGAAGCATAAGGGCTCTTTTTGCACCTGCCTTTTTCATTTGTTCACAGGCAAGTTCAACCCCTTTTATGGTTCCTGAAATTACCAGTTGACCCGGACAATTATAATTGGCCGGAACCACTGTTTCTCCCGATTCTCCTGCAACAAACTGACAGATCTCTTCAACTTTTTCATCTGATAATCCCAGTACCGCAGCCATTGTTGAAGGCTGCATTTCACAGGCTTTTTGCATGGCCAACGCCCTCAGGCTTACAAGTTCCAGCCCATCTTCAAAGCTTAGTGTACCATTTGCAACAAGTGCCGAGAACTCGCCGAGTGAATGCCCTGCCACCATATCCGGCCGAGCATTTTCAATACTTTTATAGGCAATAATGGAGTGTAAAAAAATAGCCGGCTGGGTAATTTTGGTCTGTTTCAGATCTTCCTCGCTTCCTTCAAACATGATATCAGAAATTCTGAATCCCAGAATTTCATTTGCCTGTTCAAAAATTCTTTTCGCAAAAGAATTATTCTCATAATAAGATCTTCCCATTCCCGGGAATTGTGCTCCCTGCCCGGGGAAAACGTATGCATGTTTCATTTAGCAATTTTACTAATTAATCAAGATCAGCGGCAATTAGTTTCAGGAATTCATTCCTGGTAACATGGTTGTTCAGGAATTCCCCGTCAAAAGCAGAGGTGGTGGTGACAGAATTTTGCTTTTGAACGCCACGCATCATCATACAAAGGTGTTTGGCTTCAATAACCACAGCCACACCCATAGGCTGCAGGCTTTCCTTGATCGCTTTCAATATCTGTGTTGTAAGTCTTTCCTGCACCTGCAACCTTCTTGCATATACATCCACTACCCTGGCCAGTTTACTGAGCCCGGTAATATAACCATTGGGTATATAGGCAATATGCGCCTTTCCGAAAAATGGAAGCAGGTGGTGTTCGCACATGGAAAAAAGCTCAATATCCTTCACGATCACCATTTCACTTACTTCTTCCCTGAATCTTGCCGAATTAAGTATTTCAACTGCATTCTGCTGGTAACCATGCGTCATATACTGCATAGCTTTTGCCATGCGTTCCGGGGTTTTAATAAGCCCTTCCCGCTGAGGATCTTCTCCAAGCAACCCAATAATGCTTTGATAATTTTTTATCAGTTCATCAGTGGGTTCCTTATCAAATCCTTCTTTTTTATGATATGCCATTCTATATTTTTGAATTTGTGGTTTTAATTCTAACAGCTTTGTATAGAAAAATATCTATGCGGGATACTCTACAAAATTGCGCGGTGTTTCAAAGAGGCGGATAAATAATTCTTTTGAACTGTCAATGTGTGGTCTCAATAAATTATAGATCACCACTACAATATTTTCCGCGGTGGGATTGAGATCTTTGAATTCTTCCACGTCTATATTCAGATTTTTATGATCCAGTTTCTCCAGCACTTTATCATTTACCAGGTTGGATAACAGTTTCAGATCCATTACAAATCCTGTTTCAGGATCAATGTCCCCTACTATCTTCACTTCAAGCTCATAATTATGACCATGATAATTATGAAAACTGCATTTTCCAAAAACAGCCAGATTCTGTTCATCCGTCCATTCCTTTTTGAATAACCTGTGAGCGGCATTGAAGTGCTCACGCCTGATCACAGCCAGTTTTTTTACCATAATTCACCTTATTTAATGCCGGGACTCCTATCCCTTTTATCCACCACCTCTTCTGTTCATTCAGTTTAAGATAAGCAATGTACAAAACTAAGGCACTGTTTGTTTGGTCAACAAAAAGATTTAAGCTACGCAACTGTATTCTTTACAAACAAGTCAATCAAAGTTTATTTTTGCTGCATGCACTTGCTTCTTTGTTCGGCCACTGAATTCGAGATCAGCCCATTGATGAAAGTAATCTCAAAGTACAAAGGCCTGGATGTTCTTATAACGGGCGTGGGGTTGACCGCTGCCACCTTTGCCATAACAAAAAAAGTGCTTGAGAAAAAACCCGGACTGATCATACAGGCTGGTGTAGCCGGAAACCTCGATCAGTCGATGGGGCTCACCAAAGTGGTGTGGGTAAAAACGGAAACGATAGGCGACCTGGGCGTTGAAGAAAACGGCCGGTTCCATTCGCTGTCCGACCTGGATCTCCAGGATAAAAACCAGTTTCCCTGGAAAAACGGAGTACTGTATAATGAAAGGCAGATAGAAGAACAGGCCATTCCGGCCGTACATGGTGTTACAGTCAATGAAATAAGTACAGATCAGGATAGAATAAATTATTACCGCGATGTATTGGGAGCGCAGATCGAAACCATGGAAGGCGCTGCTCTGCATTATGTAGCCCTGATGGAAAACATTCCTTTTTTACAGTTGCGTTCTTTGTCGAACTTCGTTGCCCAAAGAGACAAGAGCAAATGGATGATGAAGGAAGCCATTGAAAGATTGAATTCTGAACTGGAACGTATACTGGATAAATATTTAAACAAATGAGATTTACGCTTGGAATTTCTCCCTGTCCCAACGATACCTTTATTTTTGATGCCCTTGTGCATCATAAAATAGATACAAGGGGAATTGATTTTGAACTTGTGATGGATGACATACAGGCGCTGAATAGCATGGCTGCTGAAGGGAAGCTTGACATAACAAAATTGAGCTTACCGGCATTTATAAAATGCAGCGAGGAATATAAAATCCTAAATTCCGGAGGGGCACTTGGTAAAGGCGTCGGACCCTTACTCATAGCCAAAAAAATGGTGAACGTGCCCGATATAGAACATTGCACCATTGCCATACCTGGAGAAAACACAACCGCCAACTTTTTATTGGGTTATGCATTTCCCAATGCTAAACATAAAATACCCATGCTGTTTTCGGAGATCGAAGATGCAGTGCTCATGGGTAAAACCGACCTGGGTGTGATCATTCATGAAAACCGCTTCACTTATCATCAAAAAGGGTTGATAAAAGTTTGCGACCTGGGTGAAATATGGGAAGAAAAAGAAAAACTTCCCATTCCTCTGGCCTGTATTGCCGCAAAAAAAACTATACCGGATGATATCCGGCAAATCATCAGCGATCTGATAAAGCAAAGCGTTGAACTGGCCTTCAGTCACTACCCTTCCATATCAGAATTTACAAAACTGCATGCCCAGGAAATGAACGAAGATGTGATGCGCAGGCATATTGATCTGTATGTAAATAATTATTCTGTAGACCTGGGTGCCGGAGGCCATAAAGCTATAGAAAGATTCCGCGAGGTCTACCATACAATACACTGATTTTACATTTCATCAGGATATAGTATCAATTGGCATTATTTAACGAAGAGGGTAGTTCTGTTTTGCTTTCTTTGTGATATAAGCACGCCATATGAGAAAACTTCTGTTCTTTTTCCTGCTCATTTACTTTTCTTCAATGTGCAGGGCCCAGGGCGCATCAGAAAAAATAAAAGTATTCCTTGACTGCTCACAAACCTGGATTTGCGATTTTGACTATGTAAGGTCAGAAATAAAACTGGTGGATTTTGTAAGGGACAGGTTTGATGCAGATATCCATATCATGATCAATACCCAAAACAATTCTTCGGGAGGTATTCAGGCCCAGTTGAATTTCATTGGACAAAAAAGATTTCAGAACCTCGGCGATACACTTACTTACTTTAATGAACCCACCAGCACCCAGGACGACCAGAGAAAAAAAATGGTGCAATTTATAAAACTCGGACTTACACGTTTCCTTTCTAAAACTTCTTTTGCATCAAATATAAAGATCAGTTTCAGTGATCTGGATGTTGATACCGCAAATGTGAAACCGTCAACCGATCCATGGAATTACTGGGTCTTCCAGTTTGGAGGAAATGGAAGTTTAAATGGTTCCCAGAACTACAAATCAAAATATTTTAACGGCTACCTTTCTGCCGACAGGGAAACAGAGGAATGGAAGATCAACTTTGGCATCTCCGCCAATACGGAATTACAAACATTCATTGACAATAATGGAGAATCCAAGTTCACACGCAAGGATTTTTCTTCTGAATTACAGGTAGCAAAAAGCATTGACAAACACTGGTCTTACGGACTGGCTTCCTCTTACAGCAATTCACTGTATTCCAATATCAGGACAGGTATCAGGTTAAGACCCAAAATAGAATACAGCATTTTCCCTTATTCCCAATTTAACACCCAGAGGATAGTATTCCAGTATATGATCGGTTCCGTGTATAATCAATATTACGATACCACCATTTTTTTTAAAACAAAAGAATGGCAGTTGCAGCAAAGTGTCAATATGATCACTTCTTTTACCAAACCATGGGGCAGCATCAATTTGGGCATTTTCTATTCTAATTATTTTGATGATCTTTCCAAGAACAATCTGAGTTTTAACGGTGCTGTCAGCTGGCGCATAACCAAGGGCCTGAACTTTGCCGTTTGGGGGAACTATGGACTGATACACGACCAGATCGGTTTGAGAAAGGGGAATGCCACCAGGGATGAGTTGCTGATAAAAAACCGGGAGCTGCTTTCCAGTTTTGAATACAATCTTGGTATCGGATTCAGTTATCGCTTCGGCTCTATTCTCAACAACATAGTAAATCCAAGGTTCAGGGGACTGAGTTATTCCATCTCCCTATGATTAAAGATCAAAGCCAAACCGGGAAAATGTGGTTTTAAATAATGTACGTGTAAAATCTGAAACATAGTTTTTATCGCGAAAAGATCTTACCCACCTGATGCCATAAATAGCATTGGTAAGAAATACTTCATCTGCCTCCACCAGGCTTTTTTCATCTATTGCCTGTTGATGAATGGTAAAATGATGCTGGTGTAAATGATCTATGATATATCTTCTCATTACACCGTTGATACAACCCTGGTTCAGGGCAGGCGTATACACTTCATTTTTTTTCACCAGGAAGATGTTGGCCTTTGAACTATCGCAAATATGATTATCATGATTTAAAACCAGCGCTTCATCCAGTCCATTTTCAGTTGCATACAATCCCGCCATTACATAAGGAAGGTAATTGGCGGATTTAAGATTGGAGAAACCATCCATGCTTTTCCTTGCGAGGGGATAGATATCTATCAGAAACCCTTTCTCATTCCATTGGTTAGCCTCAGTATCCAGTGGTCTTGCTTCAATAACAAAACCAAAAAGGTTGTTTTCTTCCCGGAACACCGCCAGTCGTATTCTTGCAAGGGCGCTACATTTATTTTTCAGGCAGGTTTCCAGGATATTTTTTTCAGGGAGTTCAAATGCGCCCTCCGGGAAATTAATTCCGATCATACTGAGTCCTGACCGCAATCTTTCGAGATGCAATGACTTCAACAAAATTTCACCCTTAAACACCTTCATGGTTTCAAATAATCCATCACCCCATTTAAAACTCCTGTTGGAAGTTAAAAGCAGTGCGTCTCCGGCCCTTCTGAATTCTCCATTATAACAGATCCATTCCATTTTACCCATTATTAATGATTCGAAGTTAAACGTATCGCTTTCATTTTTTGTTTTACGGACGCATGAAACCAGGCCTTGTTTAATTACCGCTCCCCTTTGGCTGACTGCTTTGTTCCGGGCTAAAAAAAATCCCGGACGAGGGTCCGGGATCTAATATTCTTATGAGATCAGTTTCATGCCTGTTCAACTATGCCTGCTTTTACGGCATACATTACCAGTCCGGCCATGGATTTCACGCCGGTCTTGGTTTTTAGTTTATCCCTGATGGCTTCCACCGTACGGGGGCTCAGATCCACCATATCGGCGATCTCCTTGGTTGATTTTTCCTCGCACATGAGCCGGAGTATGGTAACTTCCTTATCAGTAAGGTGCACTTCAGGCATACTGGCCTCGGCAGGACGCTTGGTGCGCAAACCATTGAGCAGGGCCTTATTGGTAAGTTCATTGAAGAAAAACTCCTGTTCGTAACAGGTACGTATGGCCTGGTAAATGGTTTCTGAATCTGATTCCTTGGTTAAATAGGAATTAGCTCCGATCTCCATCATCTTGGTGATCATGGAATGATCATTATGCATGGAAAGCATGATCACTTTTACATCGGGATATAATTTTTTGATTTCTGGCAGTGTGGTCAGCCCGTCCATAATAGGCATCTGGATATCAAGCAGCACTACATCGGGCTTGATATGCTTAAGCAGGTTCAGAAGCTGCATTCCGTTTTCCGCTTCGGCAACCATTTGTATATCCTTGCGGGCAGAAAGGGAAGTTTTTACACCCGTACGGAATAGTGTATGGTCATCGGCAATAGCAACTTTAATAACAGAGTCGAGATTTTTCATAAGGAATATTTAATATCTGGTTTCTTTGGTCTGGTTCCGGGTGCAATTTGGTAAAAACCTCTTGTATTTTGTATAGTATTACTACGTAATTTCCAACTAGGAAAAGTACGATTACTTAGAAAAAATCCAGAGTATGCACTACCGGACCGCAAACTTACTAAAGAAAAGCATGGTAAACTTACGAAGGGCCCGGTAAAAACCTCAGCCGTAAAAACGGGCAGTAGTGCTCTTGTTAAAGGGGTATGGGGGAATTAGCTTTGTATCAGAAAGTTGATTGAAATAGACGGTCGCCACCACATCCAATGTCCTATAACCGTCCAGTAAGTTTTTGTTAAATCCAATTCCAATTGAAAACCACGGCGACTCTCGAAACAATCAACTTTTTATTTTTTTATACCCCGCCCGGAACAATTTTCATTTTACCCCCAGTTTTTACTTCAGCTAATTAATTATCGTCGGTTTTAATTGAAAATCTATGCACATCATCATTGATGGGAAAAAACCCATTTTTTTATGTGTTTTTCACTTTCAATTGGGAAAGGGGTTTAGTAGATTAGATATTGAATGGATGGTTTAATTAAATATTACGATCAAAGTTTATTGATTGAACTATTTAGTGATGCAATAGCAATTATTGTATTAATTGTTATTGTCCGATACCGAATTAAGAATCCCAAATTAAGACCCTTCCTTTTATATTTTTCATCCTACCTGGTACTTTCTCTTATTGGCTAT
This sequence comes from uncultured Chitinophagales bacterium, assembly GCA_946886475.1. The sequence goes on from CAMPIQ010000116.1 coordinate 12,088, forward strand.
ACAAATAGAAT